>JAVRPF010000469.1:0-3732 GCA_032162385.1 Mycobacterium sp. | reverse complement strand
AGCACGGCGTCAAGACGATCGGCGTCACGCTGTCGAAGGAGCAGGCGGCGTGGGCGCAGAACGCCATCGCCGAACAAGGCCTGTCCGACCTGGCGAAGGTACGCCACGGCGACTACCGCGACGTGCGGGAGTCCGGGTTCGACGCGGTGTCCTCGATCGGGCTGACCGAACACATCGGCGTGCAGAACTACCCGTCGTACTTCCGCTTCCTCAAGTCGAAGATGCGCAGCGGCGCCCTGCTGCTGAACCACTGCATCACCCGGCCCGACAACCGGACCGGCGCGTCCGCGGGCGGCTTCATCGACCGCTACGTCTTTCCCGACGGCGAGCTCACAGGGTCGGGCCGCATCATCGGCGAGGCCCAGGACGTCGGCCTCGAGGTGGTGCACGAGGAGAACCTGCGCCACCACTACGCGTTGACGCTGCGGGACTGGTGCGCCAATCTCGTCGAGCACTGGGACGAGGCGGTCGAGGAGGTCGGCCTGCCCACCGCCAAGGTGTGGGGGCTCTACATGGCCGGTTCGCGCCTTGGGTTCGAGTCGAATGTGGTTCAGCTGCACCAGGTTCTGGCGGTCAAGCTCAATGCCAAGGGCGGCGACGGCGGCCTGCCGTTGCGGCCGTGGTGGACGCCCTAGCCGTCCTCGATCGGGCGGGCGCCCAGCTCGCTCTGCAGTAGCTCGAGCGCAACCTCTTCCGGGTCGCGACGAGGTGCGGTCTCGGCGCGCCCGGCCTCCGCGAGCATGCTCTCCTCGTCGTCTTCCTCTGGCGGGGGCGGCGCGGCGGCCACCCCTCTCCCGTCGCTCCGCTCGCCCTGCACCGGTCGGGCGCGTTCCACCGGCGCCGGCGCGGTCGGGGAGCCGGCCTCACAGCGGATGTTCCAGTTCACGCCGAGTGCGTCCTTGAGCGCATCGCGGATGATCTCGACGTTGCGTTGCTCGTTGAGCCGCTTGGCCAGGGGTGCGGACACGTGGCTGAGCACCAGGGTGTCGCCCTCCACGGCCACCACGATGGCACCGTCGAGCATGACGTCGGTGGGGCGCCTGCGTTCGCGCACCTTCTCCCGGACCGTCGTCCACATGGAGCGCACGGCGGCCGCGTCCGGTTGCCCCGTGGCCGGCGGCTCGACGGGTGGTGGCGGCTCGGCGGGCGGTGGCGGGGGCGGCTCGGGCGCGGGTTTCGCCGGCGCGGGGGGCACCGGCTCGACGGGTGGCGTCGCGGACGGCGGCGCGGGCTCCGGGTCGCGTCGGACCTCGGCGCGAGGTACCTCGGCCGGAGGCGGCTCAGGCGCCTTGGGCACTTCGGGCGCTTCAGCAGGGGGCGGCTCAGGCACCCGGCTCCTGCGGGCGAAACTCTTGCCCGTCGCAGCTGCGGCCTTAGGCGCCGCCTCGCTCGCCGGAATCGACACGTCCAGCCGCGTCTCGATGCGCTCGATCCGTTGCAGCAGAGCCGCTTCCGTGTCGCTCGCCGACGGGAGCAGCAACCGCGCGCACACCACTTCAAGCAGCAGGCGCGGCGCGGTGGCACCCCGCATCTCACCGAGGCCGGCGTGCATCACCTCGGCGTAGCGGGCCAACGTCGCGGTGCCGAGCCGCTCGGCCTGGCTGCGCATCCGCTCCAGCACGTCGTCGGGCGCGTCGACCACACCGCGCGCCGCAGCGTCGGGAACGGCCTGCAGCACGATGAGGTCGCGGAACCGCTCCAGCAGGTCGACGGCGAACCGCCGCGGATCGTGGCCGGCGTCGATCAAGGACTCGACGGCCCCGAACAACGCTGCGGCGTCGCCCGCGGCCAGCGCATCGACGGAAGCATCGATGAGCGCGAGGTCGGTGGCACCGAGCAGCGACAGCGCCTGCTGGTACTCGATCCTGTTGCCTGCAGCACCCGCGAGCAGCTGGTCGAGCACCGACAGCGTGTCACGCGGCGACCCACCGCCCGCACGGATCACCAAGGGGTACACGGCGTCGTCGACGACGACGTTCTCCTGCGTGCAGATGCGTTCGAGCAGGCCGCGCATGTTCTTGGGAGTCAGTAGCCGGAACGGGTAGTGGTGGGTGCGCGACCGAATGGTCATGAGCACCTTGTCCGGTTCGGTGGTGGCGAACACGAAGATCAGGTGCTCGGGTGGCTCCTCGACGATCTTGAGCAGCGCGTTGAACGCCTGTGGAGTCACCATGTGCGCTTCGTCGATGATGAAGATGCGGTACCGCGACTGGGCAGGCGCGTAGAACGCCCGGTCGCGCAGTTCCCGGGCGTCGTCGACGCCGTTGTGGCTGGCCGCGTCGAGTTCGGTGACGTCGAGGTTGCCAGGGCCGTTGGGGGCCAGCGCGACACAGGAGTCACACACGCCGCACGGGGTGGGCGTCGGGCCCTGCTCGCAGTTCAGCGAGCGCGCGAGGATGCGCGCCGAGGAGGTCTTGCCGCACCCTCGCGGGCCGGAGAACAGGTATGCGTGGTTGATCCGGCCCGACGACAGCGCCGTCGACAGCGGTTCGGTGACGTGCTCCTGGCCGACTACTTCGCCGAATGTCGCCGGCCGGTACTTGCGGTAGAGAGCCACACGAGCAGGCTACCCAGCCGCAGTGACGAGCCGGGACCTAGCCGCGTGCCAGCAGCGACTCGGTCGCCGCGAGCAGAGCGCACGTCGACAGCCCGTCGATCGCCTCGCGCAGGTCGGGCGCCGAGGGGAACGAGGGCGCGATGCGAATGTTCTTGTCGTCCGGATCTTTTCGATACGGGAATGACGCACCCGCCTCGGTAACCGCGATGCCCGCGTCCTTGGCCAGCGCGACGGTCCGCCGCGCCGTGCCGGGCCACACGTCCAGGCTGACGAAGTACCCGCCCTTGGGATCGGTCCATGACGCGATCTTGGACTCGCCGAGCCGGTCGTCGAGGATCTCGGCGACCAGCGCGAACTTCGGTGCGAGCAACTGCTGATGACGCTGCATCAGCAGGCGCACGCCGTCCGCGTCACCGAAGAACCTCAGATGACGGAGCTGGTTGATCTTGTCCGGGCCGATCGACTTCTTACCCGCGTGCTGTAGGTACCAGGCCACGTTGCCGAGCGAGCCGCCGAAGAAGCTGACCCCGGCGCCCGCGAACGTGATCTTCGAGGTCGACGCGAACACCAGCGGGCGGTTGGGGTTGCCCGCCGTGGCGGCCAGGCCGAGCACGTCGATCTGTGGCGTGAAGTCGTGTGTCAACGTGTGCACCGCGTAGGCGTTGTCCCAGAACAGCCGGAAATCCGCTGCGGCGGTCTTCATCTGGACGAGACGACGGACGTTCTCCCAGGAGTAGGTGGTGCCCGTCGGGTTGGAGAACACCGGCACGCACCACATGCCCTTCACCGCGGGGTCGAGAGCGACCAGTTCCTCGATGAGGTCGACGTCGGGGCCGTCTTCGCGCATGGCGACCGGGATCATCTCGATACCGAGGCTCTCGGTGATGGCGAAGTGCCGGTCGTAACCGGGCGCGGGGCACAGGAACTTGATTCCGCCGTCCTGCTGGTCCTGAATCCAGGGCCGCACCGAGTCCACCCCGCCGTGCAACAGTGAGAACACCACGACGTCGTGCATGAACTCCAGGCTGGCGTTGTTGCCTGCGATGAGGTTGGGCACCGCGATGCCGAGCAGTTCGCCAAAGATGGCCCGCAGTTCGGGCAACCCATGCAAGCCGCCGTAGTTGCGGGTGTCGGTGCCGTCCACGTCGCGGTAGGCACCCTTGCCAGAGCCCGGC
>JAVRPF010000468.1:0-4333 GCA_032162385.1 Mycobacterium sp. | reverse complement strand
GCCCAAGCATGCCGGTGTCACGATGGTGGCGATCGATATGAAGGCGCCAGGGGTGACGGTCAATCCGCTTCGGGGCATGACGGGTCACGCCCACTTCAACGAGGTGTTCTTCGACGACGTGTTCGTCCCCGATTCCGACGTCGTCGGCGACGTGAACCGCGGCTGGCTGGTCGCCCGCGCCACGCTGGGCAACGAGCGAGTCTCCATCGGCGGAGGATCGGGTGGCGCGACCGGGTTCAGCGCCGACGCCCTGATCAAGCTGCTCGACAATGCTCCCGCCGAGACCGCCGCGACCTACCTGCGACGAGCGGGCGAGGTCATCGCCGAGGCGCATACGCTGCGGCTGCTGAACCTGCGCCGGGTGTCCCGCGCGATCGCCGGCTCGGAGGCCGGGCCGGAAGGTAACGTCACCAAGCTGCTCGTCGCTGAGGCCGGCCAGCGGATGACCGAGCTGGGCCTGGAGCTGGCGGGCTCGGCAGCCGTTGTCGGGCAAACGCCGACGCTGACGCAGGCCTACCTGGGTAACCGCGCCATGACCATCGCGGGCGGCACGTCGGAGATCACCCGCAACACCATCGCCGAACGCATCCTCGGCCTGCCGCGGGACCCGCTGCTGAAGTAACGGAGGGGCCACGGGTGCAGTAACGAAGGGCCACGGCCCAGCGCGACGACGCGGATTGTGCCAAGCTTGACTATCGTGGCTAGCAAACTCGGCCCGGCGAGCGAGTCGCCATCGTCGAGCAACGGAGCAGAAACCGTCGACCTCGCGTCGGTGCTCGCTGCGCTCAAGCACACGCAGACACCAGTCGAGGAACAGCATCGAGCCACCCGGGCGAACCGGCGAGGCCTTCTGACGTTGGCGTTGATCGGCCTGATGCTCGGGGGAGTCATCCAGCTGGCCACCTCCACGCCGGAGCCCGAACGGACCGCGTCCAACGGCGAGAGCCGCGCCGAGGTGGTCTTCAGCAACGCGAAGAGCGGTACCTGCCTGAGCTGGCCCCCCGACGAGCCCGACAAGCCGTCGTTCGTCCAGTGCGCGGGCGACCACATGTTCGAAGTCGTGAAGCCGGTCGCGATGAACAACTTCGGCGAGCCGTGTCAGCTGGCGGCGCGCCAGTACCTCGGCGACCGGTACGACCCTGCCAGCAGGTTCACGATCGGCGTCATCTGGCCAGGGGACGCCGTCGGAACACCGGCGAGTGAGCGCGTCCTGCTGTGCGGACTACAACTCCTCGGACCAGGAGGTCGACCGGTCCCGTTCACGGGCAAGATCGCCGAACTCGATCAGTCCAGGGTGTGGCCGGTCGGCACATGCATCGGCATCGACGAGAGGACCCGTCGATCGACGGACGTGCCGGTGGATTGTTCGTCGCCGCACGCGCTGGAGGTGGTCGGAGCGGTGAACGTGGCGGAGCGGTTCCCCGGGGTAATGCCCGCCGAGCCCGAGCAGAAGGCCTACCTGGCAGACGTGTGCACGCGGGCGGCCGGCGCCTACCTGGCCCCGGTGACGCTGCCCGCCGCCGGTTTGGCGGTCAATTTCGACACCGTGTCGCCGGCGAGTTGGGCGGCCGGGAGCCGACAGGTGTCGTGCGCCGTCGGCACGCCGGCTGACGGCGGCTGGGCACCGAAGGTCGGAAGCACGAGGGTCCAACCGCTGGTCGACGGCCCGGCACCCGAACCGCCACCGCCACCGCCACCGCCGCCGACCCCGTCCGACGAACGGCCACCGCCCGTTTACGAGGAGCCCCTGGTCCCGCTGCCTCCGGTCACCGCAGCGCCTCCGACGACGACAGCCGGTCCGGCACCAACGACCGCGACGTCGCCACCACCGCCGGGAGCGCCAGGCCCGCTGCCAGGTCCGCCGCCGGGAGCGCCAGGCCCGCTGCCAGGTCCGCCGCCAGGTCCACCGACGTCGCCCAGCGAGAGTGCCGGCCCCGAGCCGGGCGTGCTAGAGGTCCCCGGCCTCGCGCCGATCACGCTGCCGTGGATGGTGCCGCCACCGCCACCGCCACCGCCGCCGGCCCCCGGGGTGTAATCGCCCGCCGTTCCTCATTGGCCCGCCCAACGTACGGTTGTTCGCGGGCCCACTCGGGCGATGTGTTCGACAACCGTACGTTCGGCGTTTGACTAGACACCGTCCGCGCTCATTCGCAGACAGACCCCTAACGCAGGGCGGCGCGGCCGCGTATACGACCCAGCAGCACCAGCGCCAGCAGCGTGACCAGCAGCAGGATCGTCGTACACGCGGCGTGTGGGACGAGGAGGCGGTCGACGAACTGGATCACGCACTGCAGTCGGCGGCCCGCGCCATCGACGACGGCGCCGACGACGAGTTGGTGCTCGCCGCTGCCCTGCACGACCTGGCGCACAGCCCGATGTTCGACGCTGCGTCGGCCGCGCGACACGGCGCGACCGCACGGGACTGGCTGACACCGCGGTTCGGCGAGCGCGTCGGTTGGCTGGCCGGAGCACACGTCGCGGCCAAGCGGTATCTGGTCGCCACCGAACCCGGATACAGATCCGCGCTCACGCAGACATCAATGCTGTCGCTGCACGCCCAGGGTGGCGCCGGCGTCGATGCCGCGCTCACCAGTCATCCCTGGTGGCCCGACGCGCTGCGCCTGCGCCGCTACGACGACGCCGCGAAAGACCCCGAATCCCAGGGTGTACAAATCAGCGACGTGCTGACGATCGCGGAACGCGTCATGGGGCAACGGGAGTCGGGCTGGGAGTCTGCGTGAGCAAGCCCTACGCCATCCGCACCGCCCTGGAGGCGATCCTCGACGATCTCGTCGAGGGCGACGCCTTCCCCCCCGAGCGTGAGCTCGCCGCGCGCTTCGGCGTCGCCAGGGAGACCGTCAGGCAGGCACTGCTGGAGCTCCTTGTCGAGGGTAGGATCGAGCGAAGGGGCCGCGGCACCACTGTCTCGAAACCAAAACTCGTTCAACCACTTTCGCTCACGTCGTACACCGAAGGAGCGGTGCGGATGGGCCGCAAGCCCGGGCGCACCCTGATCACCTGGGAGGACGTCGAGGCCGCCGCGGACCTGGCGGAGGCACTGGAGGTGGCCGACGGCACGGCCGTCATGCACCTGGAGCGCGTGCTGCTGGCCGACGGTCAGATCATCGGGCTGGAGAGCACCTACCTACCCAAGCATCGCTTCGGGCACTTCACCGAGACCTTCGACCCGACGACGTCGTTGTACGCCGCGATCCGTGCGACCGGAGTTCAGTTCGGCTCGGCGGTCGAGCGCGTCGAGACGGTGCTTGCGAGCCCGCGGGAGGCCGGCCTGCTCGAGTCGACCACGGCCATGCCGATGCTGCGCCTGCACCGGCGGTCGCTCGACACCGAGGACCGACCCATCGAAGTGGTGCGCGGGCTGTACCGCGGTGACCGCGTGGCGTTCGAGGCGATGCTCAACCACCGCGACTGACGACGGCGGCCCAAGAACGTAAGGTCGGTGGGTGACCGACTTTCATCCCGAACTGGAGCGCGTCGCCCGGTTCATCCCCCGCACGATCATCACCCCCTACACGCTGCCCCTGATGCGCGTGGCGGGGCGGCTGGTGGGCCGCAGCGCACCCACCGACATCGAGACCCTGACGCTCGCCTCGGGTATCGGCGTCCGCCTGCACCGACCGCCGGGCGCGACGGGCACAGGGCCCGGCCTGCTGTGGATTCACGGTGGCGGCTACGTGATCGGCGGTGCGGCGCACGACGACGCCCTCTGCCGCCGGTTCGCGCGCGACCTCGGCATCACCGTCGCCGCAGTCGAATACCGGCTGGCACCGGAGTACCCCTACCCGATTCCGCTCGAGGACTGCTATTCGGCGCTGACCTGGCTGGCGGGACTGCCCGCGGTCGATCCCGCACGCGTAGTCATCGGCGGCGCCAGCGCGGGTGGTGGCCTTGCGGCCGCCCTGGCGCTGCTGGCTCGGGACCGAGGCGACATCGACGTCGCGGCGCAGTTGTTGGTCTACCCGATGCTCGACGACCGGTCCGCGACCGCAGAGGGACTCGACGGCCGCAACCATCGGCTGTGGTCGCAGACGTCCAATCGGTACGGCTGGTCTAGCTACCTCGGCGACGCCGACCCGAACGTCGCCGTGCCCGCCAGGCGCGACGATCTCGGTGGGCTACCGCCGACGTGGCTCGGTGTCGGCACCCTCGACCTGTTCCACGACGAAGGCCTCGCCTACGCCGAGCGCCTGAGGGTGGCCGGGGTCCCGTGCGAGCTCGAGGTGATGCAGGGCGTATTCCACGGCTTCGACGGCATCGTGCCGAAAGCCTCGGTGTCGCAGTCGTTCTTCCACAGCCAGGTCGAGTTCCTGCG
>JAVRPF010000467.1:0-2531 GCA_032162385.1 Mycobacterium sp. | reverse complement strand
TGACGATGCCGTAGGCCAGGGCGGCGTTGCCGGAGATCTGCCGGTACTCGCCGGACTTCAGCTTGGCGGGCGCCACCTGGTAGGTGGTGCCGAACGCCTCGGTGGTCTCGCCGTAGTTCCAGCCGGCCCGCAGCGCCAGCACGTTGGCCTCGGCGACCTCGGGCTTGCGGGCGAACTTCTCCCGGATGAACACCTCGCTGTGTTCGAGTTCGCGGCTGTACATCCAGGACAGCAGGCCAAGGGCGAACATGTTCTTCGCCCGCTGGCCGTCCTTCTTCGTCGCGCCGATCGGCTCGACGGCACCCAGCGTGAGGGTGGTCATGGCAACTGCCTGCACGACGTAGTCGGACAGCTCATCCGTCTCGAGCGGGTTCGCCTCATAACCGACCTTGGCCAGGTTGCGCTTGGTGAACTCGTCGGAGTTCACGATGATCAGGCCGCCGCGGGGCAGGTCGTCGACGTTGGCCTTGAGCGCGGCCGGGTTCATCGCGACGAGGACGTCGGGCCGGTCGCCCGCGGTGAGGATGTCGAAGTCGGCGATCTGGATCTGGAACGACGACACACCCGGCAGGGTGCCCTGCGGTGCGCGGATCTCAGCGGGGTAATTCGGTTGCGTCGCAAGGTCATTGCCGAACAGCGCGGCCTCGGTGGTGAACCGGTCGCCGGTCAGCTGCATGCCATCACCGGAGTCACCGGCGAACCGAATGACGACCTTCTCGAGTTGCTGCCGCGGGGCTTTGCCGTTTTGGGCGACATCGGCGTCTTGACCCACGACCCCCCTGCCTTTCACGCTCTTGTCGGGTCACGTCACTCCGAGTCGCAATCAGCCGATGCGCCGTCGGTATGGCGTCCACCAAGTTTGTATGTCACTGGCAGTACCGATTATTGCACTTCTCTTAGGCTGACCCCGACTGGACCCGCCGGTTACCGAGTGGTAAATCCGGATGAAGTTCGCAGGTCACCCACGTGAACTTCAACGGTGGAACGACGAAATTGTGGTTTTCGTCACTTTTCGAGAATGTCATTTCTAAGGATTCGGTTACCGGTGAGTAACCCTGGGGCCAGCGCTACGCGGACAGCAACTTGACACGTGTCGACTCGCAGAGCCCCACCCTGCGGCTACACCAGTTCGGGGGAATCGACCTGCAGCCGCCTGTCGAGTTCGCGTGCGACGAGTTCGCTCGCCAGTTCCACCGCCCTGCGCGGACCGGCGCCAGCGGCACGATTCGCTACGTAGCACGAGGTGAACATGTCGCCAGCGCCAGTGGTCTGCACGCCCTCGACGCGCCATGCGGCCGGAACGCGGACGACGGTGTCGTCGGTGTAGATGTCACACCCCTCGGATCCGTAGGTAACGAGGATCTCGGGGACGCCGAGTTGCTTGGCCGTCGACGCATCGAATGCGCCGTCGGCGACGATGACCGCCTCGTCCTCGGCGAGCTTGAGGACACTGATGTGGCGGAGCAGCTCGGGCGGAAAGTGGCGGTCCACGACGAGCGGCCCCAGCCGATCGGCGCGGACGAGGCCTTGACCGTCGTAGGCGACCCGATGCCCTCGTTCGGCGAGCAGGCCCAAGGTACTTGCGGGGAAGTCAGTGCGCAGCAGCGGTGCGAGGTGCACCCACGTCGTGTCGGGATCGGCGGATTCGATTTCAGACCTGCCCCATACGGGACCGATTGCGTCGACCGACATCCGGCGGTGGTCCACGTCGTCGTAGTCCAGGCGAAACGCGCTCGTCCGATCTGCAGGCAGGATCCGGACGATCGAGCCAAAGCGATCGAGCAGCGACTCGAACAGTGCATGGTCCTTCTCGTCGGCCAGCGCCACGATGCGGCCGTGTCCGCCTGCGGCTTGCAAGGCGACTCCGGAGAACGAGGCGCAGCCGCCCGGGCTCTTCGGCGCACCGTTGATGACGTCGATCGCCAAATTGCCGAGCACGGTCACGCCCTGTACGAGCTTGACGCGCTGTCGCCGCACCGATCGGTCTCCTCTACATCGGCGCTTCCGTCGTCGCCAATGGGGCGAAATGTTAGTCGCGATCACCGAGATTCGACGATTCAGCCGCTCACCCGGGCAGGTTGTGGGGCGTGATCAGCTGAATTGGCGCGGCGCGTGTCGTCGGCGTCGAGTCGCGGGCGACGAAGACTCAGCACACTCACATGCGAGCCGAGGGCTGTTTGGGAGGCGGCGCGGACGGGCCGGCCTTGGTCACCGGCAGAGGGAATGAATGGTCGGTTCCGTCGCATCGGGGGTGTCGTAGAGGCCGACGCTGTAGACGCCCGCAGACTGCGCCACCATTGCTAGGTGGTGGACGAAGACGCGGAACTTGACGGGCGAGCCCGGGTTGTCGGGCCAGTGCCAGGCGCACTCGAAGGCGCCCAGACGCTCACCACTTGGTGCCCTCGCGACGTCGTAGAGGCGCGGGTCGTAGTCGGTGCTGCCTTCAGTGTTGGCGGGATCGCTATGACGTGCATGGTTTCGCCTGAACCCTGAATATCCCGGACGCAAGGCCGACCTTAGCCACCGCGCTG
>JAVRPF010000466.1:0-6980 GCA_032162385.1 Mycobacterium sp. | reverse complement strand
TCCATCGTGCGATCGTTCGTCGGCTTCAAGGCACGCCCGAAAGTCGCGGGGTCACGGTGCTGCGCGGGGTCTGGGGCTTTCACGGCGACCACCCGCCACAGGGAGACAAGCTGATTCAGCTCGGACGGCAGGTGCCAGTGACGACCATCGTCGTCGACAGCCCTGATCGCATCGCCGCGGCTTTCGACGTGATCGACGAGCTGACCACCCGCCACGGTGTCGTCACCGCCGAACGGGTGCCCGCGCTGGTGTCGATCGACGGCGGCGAACGACACGGCGGCACCGCGCTCGGACGTTTCGATCCGTGAGCCCCGGCATGGAATCCTGGGGAGCGTGGATCGCGATCGCGTTGCCGAGCTGGTCCGGTGGGAGGACGCCGGAGCCACGTGGCAGGTGGTCGCGCGCACGGCCCGAGGGGTGACGATCGCGCTGATGCGGTGTGACGGCGGCGAGGAGGTCGACCGGTTCACCTCCGACGATGCCCGGCTGCTTGCCTTCGTCGACGGTCTCCAGCGACCGGGCTAACCGCCGATCTCCCCTGCGATTCCGCGTTCGATCCCGGCGCGCGTCGTGGCCGGCAGCACGATGAGGCCATCGAGTTCGCGCACCGCCACCTCGTAGGCCCGCCCGCGTTCCTGCGGTGTGGCGCTCAGGTCGGACGCGACCCGCAGCAGGCTGTGCGCACGCGCGATCCGCTGCCGCCCCTCTCGCGTGAAGTCGTTGCGACGGCGGCGGATCGCCTCCGCTTCAGCGGTGTTGAAGGCACTCGTGTAGTCCTCGACGGCGGTCAGGTAACGCTCGAACGACGCCCTGTCGTCGACGAGGTCTTCGGCCTTGCCCGGCCGCAGGACGTCGGCGCGCTGCTTCGCCTTGTGGAAGGTCGTCATCAGCGGGTCACGCATGTCGGTCATGAGCGGGAAGTCGAGCAGCTTGGTGACGTCCAGCTCGTAATCCAGCCAGCGCGCGTCGATGCGGGCGTGCTCGTCGAGGGTGCGGGTGATGGCCCGCCATTGTGCGGCCGGGGTCGTGGTCGTGCGATCCGCCGGCGCGCCCGCCACGTCGTCGTATGGAGTTGGCGTTCGGTCGGGCGACTGCGCGTACCGCTGAAACGCCCTGAACCCGGCGATGATGACCCCGACCAGCGGCACGAGGACGATCAGCAGCTCGGCGAGTCGGAATATCAATCCCACATGGCCAGGATGCCACCGCGGGGCCACCACCCGCGTCCGACTGGGTCAGCGACTGAACGTCAGTGATACCGGCGCGGTGGCCACACCGGCGCGCCGAGCTCGCGTGACACGGCGCGGGCCGTGTCGCGCAGCGCATCGATCGCATCGGGCGCCAACGGCCAGCGTGCGGCAGGCACGACCAGGCCGATCGCTCCGATAGCCTCGTCGGAGGAGTCGAAAACCGTTGCTGCCACAGCGCATTCACCCAGCACCGCTTCCTCGACCTCGGTGGCGATCCCGGTCGCGCGGGCCTGCTCGAGTTGACCGGCCAGCACGGCCGGATCGGTGACCGTCTCGCCGGTCATGCTGCGCAACTCGTCTGGTTTGTAATCCGAACCGAAGGCGAGCAGCGCCTTGCCCAGCGCGCTGGCGTGCGCGGGGATGACGATCCCGACCTCGGCCATCTGGCGGGTGCCGTCCGGGCGCGGTTCGTGGGCGACCACCACGACCTCGTTGAGGAGCAGCACGCCGGTGCGCACCGCGCAGCCGGTCCGCCGAGCCAGTCCTTCGGTCCAGATCGCGACCCGCGAGCGCAGTTCGAGGGTGTCCAGGTACACGTTGCCCAATCGCAGGGTGGCCGGACCGAGCCGGTAGCGACCCGAATCCAGCTCTTGGCCCACCATGCCGTGAGCCAGCAGCGTGCGAACCAGCCCGTGCACGGTGGACGGAGCGAGGTCGATCGCCGTGGCGATCTCACCGAGGCTCATCCGGCGACCGCCCTGCAGCACGGTGAGGATCCGCAGAGCGCGGTCCACGGCCTGGATCATCGGGCCTCGTCAACGGCCTGAATCATCCCGTCCCGCCTCTCCTCGACATCGCGAAATCCGGTCTTGTGGCCCTCGAAGCATAAGCGTATGGTCCAGATCACATTCGATAATGTCGAATGTTATCCGAGATAGTCGATCGACACTCAAGGGAGAGCAAGCATGGACGAGCCTTCGATCATCCAAAAACTCGCCGCCGAAGTGCTCGGCACGGCGTTCCTGGTGTTCATCGGTGTGGGATCCGTCCCCGCGACGATCATCGTCAACGGCGATGCGCCGTTCACGATGGCCGACCTGGGCATGATCTCGTTCGCGTTCGCCACCGTGGTGGTGGCGACCGTGTACGCGCTCGGACACATCTCTGGCGCCCACATCAACCCCGCCGTCACCCTCGGGCTGGCCGTCACTGGCAAGTTCCCGTGGTCACGGGTGCCTGCCTACGTGGCCGCCCAGGTCGTCGGTGCGGTCATCGGAGCGGCGGCCATCATCGGCGTGCTCGGCACCGCCGCCCGCGACGCCGGCCTGGGGGTCGCCACCTATTCGGCAGACGTCAGTGCGGTACAGGCCTTCTTCGCCGAATTCGTGGGTACGTTCATTCTCGTGTTCACCGTCTTCGGCGTGATACACCGCAAGGCCTCCGTCGGCTTCGCAGGCGTCGCCATCGGCTTGGTGGTGTTCGCCGCGATCATTCCGGTGGCCCCCACCACGGGTGCCTCGATCAACCCGGCCCGCACGTTCGGCCCGATGCTCGTCCAGCAGCTCGCCGGTGGCTCCGTCGCCTGGAACCAGCTGCCGGTCTACCTGGCCGCCGAGCTGCTTGCGGGCGCCCTCGCCGCCCTCGCCTATGTCGCGATCTCCCGCACCAACGCCGACACCGTCCCGAGCCCGTCGAAGCATGCCGTGCCCGCCCCCACCGCCCAGACCACGACCGCAGCCTGAGGAGTCACCGTGAAGAAACTCATCAACGATCCGGCCGACGTCATCAGCGAGGCGCTGCGCGGCATGGCGATGGCCCACCCCGAGCTTCGCGTCGACCACACCAACCGCATCATCTACCGCGGTGACGCGCCGGTCACCGGCAAGGTCGGGTTGATCTCCGGTGGCGGTTCCGGCCACGAGCCGCTACACGGCGGATTCGTCGGACGGGGCATGCTCGACGCCGCCTGCGCCGGTGAGGTTTTCACCTCGCCGGTACCCGACCAGATGCTCGAAGCGACCAAGAACGTCGACGGTGGCGCCGGGGTGCTGCACATCGTGAAGAACTACACGGGCGACGTGATGAACTTCGAGATGGCCGCAGAACTGGCCGACGCCGAAGGCATCACGGTGGAGTCGGTCCTCGTCGACGACGACGTCGCGGTGCAGGACAGCACCTTCACCGCGGGCCGGCGCGGCGTCGGTGCCACCGTGTTGGTCGAGAAGCTCGCCGGCGCGGCGGCCGATCAGGGACGCGGCCTCGCGGACGTGGCCGACGTCGCCCGCCGGACGAACGCGGCGTCGCGCAGCATGGGCGTCGCACTGACATCGTGCACGGTGCCCGCGGTCGGCCACCCCACGTTCGAGTTGTCCGACACCGAAATCGAAGTCGGCGTTGGCATTCACGGCGAGCCCGGCCGGCAGCGCCTGCCCATGCAGCCCGCCCGCGCCGTCGCCGAGCTGATGCTCGATCCCGTCCTGGCCGACCTCGACTTCTCCGGCGACGACGGGGTCATCCTCTTCGTCAACGGCATGGGCGCCACGCCGCTGATCGAGCTGTACGTGATGTACGCCGAGTACGCCGCGATGCTGGACAAGGCCGGCATCCGCATCGCCCGCTCACTGGTTGGGCCCTATATCACCAGCCTCGACATGGCCGGCTGCTCGGTGACGCTGTTGCGCGCCGACGATGAGATGCTCCGACTGTGGGACCACCCCGTCAACACGTCCGCACTGCGGAAAGGATGCTGAATGACCGACCAGACCGCCGATCTCGACACGCTGACCGCATGGATCCGTGAATTCGCAAGGGCGATAGGCGAAAACGCGCAGTTGCTCAGCGACCTCGACGCGGCCATCGGCGACGCCGACCACGGCATCAACATGGAGCGCGGCATGACCGCGGTGCTCAGTGCACTCGACGAGTCGGCCCCCGCCGACATGTCCGCGCTGTGCAAACAGGTCGGCATGACGCTGGTGAAGTCGGTCGGCGGAGCCAGCGGACCGCTCTACGGCACGTTCTTCCTGCGCATGGGTCCGCCGTTGGGTACGTCGGACAGCGTCGCAGCCACCGATTTCGCCAAGGCCCTGCGCGCCGGCGTCGAGGGGGTGGTGCAGCGCGGGCGCGCCGAGTCCGGCGACAAGACCATGTACGACGCGCTGGCGCCCGCACTCGACGCGCTCGACGCCGCCCTGGCCTCGGGGGCCGTCCTGTCGGCGGCCCTGTCGGACGCCGCCACCGCCGCCCGGAATGGCCGCGATGCCACCGAATCGATGGTCGCGCGCAAGGGCCGCGCCAGCTACCTCGGGCAGCGCAGTGTCGGTCACCAGGATCCCGGCGCCACGTCGTCGGCGATGCTGATGGCCGCCGCGGCGACCGCCTTCGCTGGCGGATGAGCGCGATGACCGTCGGCCTCGTCGTCGTGTCGCACAGCAGGGCGCTGGCCAGGGCGGCAGTCGCACTCGCCCAGGAGATGCTGCACGGCAAACAGATTCGCATCACCGTTGCTGCCGGCCTGGACGAGACCACGTTCGGTACCGACGCGGCGGCGATCGTCGACGCGATCACTGCCGCCGACCTCGGGGACGGCGTGGTGGTGCTGATGGACCTCGGCAGCGCGGTGCTGTCGGCCGAACTCGCCTGCGAACTGCTCGACGACGACGTCCGCGACCGGGTCCGGCTGTGCCCCGCTCCCCTGGTCGAAGGGCTGGTCGTCGCGGCGGTCGCCGCGGCGGGCGGAGCCTCGATCGACGAGGTCGCCGCCGAAGCCGCCGGGGCGCTGGCGGGCAAGATCGGCCACCTCGGGCCCGCACCGGTCACGAAGGTGGCCGACGAACCTGGTGACACCGACGAGGTGACGGGCACATTCGTCGTCGCCAATCCGCATGGCCTGCACGCACGGCCGGCCGCGCGGTTGGTGCAGGAGGTGCGCCGCCGCGACGCCCGCGCACGGGTCCGCAACCGCAGCACCGACTCGGCGTGGGTGGACGCAGGCAGCCTGTCCAAGCTGGCCACGTTGGGAGTTCGCTGCGGCGACGAGGTCGAGGTGCGGGCCTCGGGCAGCCAGGCCGCCGAAACGCTGGACCACGTGCTGGCGCTGGCCGGACGCAACTTCGACGAGTCTCTGACCGCGTCCGCCGCGATCGCGGAACCGACTGTGGCGCATGTCCCGATCGGCGCCGGACCCGGCCTGGGAATCGGGCCGGCACGCTCGACACGACTGGGCGCCATCGAGGTGCCCGATGTACCCGCCGAGGAACCCGCGGTCGAATGGCGTCGGCTGAGCAAGGCGATCGCCACGGTGCGCCGCACCATCAGCCAGTTGCGCACCCGGACCGCCCGCGAGGTCGGCGAGGCCGAAGCGTCGATCTTCGACGCCCACCAACTGCTGCTCGATGACGACGCGTTGCTCACCGCCGTGCGGGAACGCATCGACGGGGGCATGTCCGCCCCGGCGGCGTGGTCGGCGGCCGTTCGGGATCTGGCCGCCGAGTTCGCCGACATGCCCGACCCGTATCTGCGGGCCAGAGCAGAGGACGTCAATGCGGTCGGCGAGCAGGTACTGCGCGCGATGCTCGGCACCGCGACGACGGCGTCGGCCTTCGCGGGGGTGCTGATCGCGACCGACCTGACCCCGGCCGAAGCCGCGGAACTGGACTCCCAGCGGGTGGCCGCCGTGCTACTGGCGTTCGGCAGCCCGCATGCCCACAACGTGATCCTGCTGCGAGCCAAGGGAATTCCGGTGATCGTCGGCGCCGGCCCCACCGTGCTGGCGATTCCCGACGGCACCATTCTCGCGGTGGACGGAGCCAGCGGCGAATTCGTCGTCGACCCGCCGCCGAACGTGCGGGCCGACTTCGCGGCTCGGGTGGCGGCGCTCGCGCAGCGTCAATGCGACGCGAAGGCACACGCTGCCGAGCCGGCGGTGACCCGCGACGGTGTGACGGTGGCGGTCGGCGCCAACGTCGGCTCGGTCGACGACGCGCGGGCGGCGGCGGCCCAGGGTGCCGACTTCGCCGGGCTGGTGCGCACCGAGTTTCTGTTCCTCGGCCGCCAGGACGCCCCCGACGTCGAGGAGCAGTTCGCGGTCTACCGCAAGATCGCCGAATCGCTGGACGGACGCCGGATCACCCTGCGCACGCTCGACGTCGGCGGAGACAAGCCACTGGAGTTCCTGCCCACGCCCGCCGAGGCGAACCCATTCCTCGGGGTGCGTGGCATCCGACTGTCGCTGGCTCATCCGGACCTGCTGGCCGACCAGCTGCTGGCGATGGTGCGGCTGGCCGAGCAGACCCCGGTCAGCGTGATGTTCCCGATGATCAGCACACTCGACGAACTGTTCGCCGGGCGCCGGCTGCTGGACGAGGCGATCGCGCGCAGCGGTCGAAACCGGCCGGCGGGCCTGCAGGTCGGCATGATGGTCGAGGTCCCCGCGGCGGCACTCAAGGCCGCGGCGTTCGCGCGGCACGTCGACTTCTTCTCCATCGGCACCAATGACCTCACCCAGTACGCGCTGGCGGCCGATCGCAACAACGATGCCGTCGCCGCGATCGGCGACGCGTTCGATCCTGGGCTCTTGGCGTTGGTGCGGGCCACCTGCCAGGGCGCTACGGGACGCGCGACGGTGTCGGTGTGCGGTGAGTTCGCCGCCGACGGGCGCGCCGTCCCGCTGCTGCTGGGGATGGGCGTCGACGCGCTGTCCGTCACGCCGCCTGCGATACCGGCGACCAAGGAGGCCGCGCGCGCCGTGGACACCGGCGAGGCGCGCCGGCTGGCCCAAGAGGTGCTGTC
>JAVRPF010000465.1:0-5118 GCA_032162385.1 Mycobacterium sp. | reverse complement strand
GGTCATCAAGCAGCAGCAAGTCCTCGGCCTCGGCGTCAGGAGACTTAGCCCGTGTCCAGGCGCGGGCGGCCTGCGGGTCAAGCCCCTCGACGCCGGTGGCCGCGCGCAGCAGCCGCGCGACGGCGTGGAAGGGGACCTGGCTTTCGTGCGACTCACAGAAGGCGGTGAACACCTCGACACCACGGGTGGCTGCCATCGCAGACACCTCGCGCAAGAGACGGCTCTTGCCGATGCCGGGTGGCCCCACGCCGACCACCGCGCCGTGGCCCTCGACTGCCCGGTCCAACAGGCCCTCAACGGCAGACAGCTCGCGCCGTCGGCCGACGAGATTCGACTCTGCACGCACGGCTGCACGATGCTGGTCCCGCATGCCCAACAACCGCTGGGCCGCCACCGGCTGGCGGGTACCCTTGATGCGCACCATCTCCGGCTGGCCGAGAGCCGCAGCGCCATCGACAAGTCGCGCCGTGGACTTGCTGAGCATCACCTCACCCGGTGGAGCGGCCGATTCCATCCGCTGAGCCATGCCGACCTGCTCACCGATCGCGGTGTAGCCCCAAGCGCCAGAGCCGATTTCACCGGCGATGACCTGACCCGAGTTGAGTCCCACACGCAGCTGGAGGTCCACGCCGTCGCGGTCGTGGACGTCGGCCGCGAGCCGCTTCACTTCCTCTTGAACACCCAAGGCCGCCAGGCAGGCGCGAACAGCGTGGTCCTCCAACGCCACCGGCGCACCAAACACCGCCATGATCCCGTCCCCGGTGAACTTGTCCACCGTCCCGCCGAAACGCTGTACCGCCGCCGCGCAGCGGTCGGCCAGCTCAGCCATGATCTCGCGCAGCCGCTCAGCCCCAACGGCCGCGGCGATGTCCATCGAATGAACGACGTCGGCGAACAGCACCGTCACCTGCTTGTACTCCGCCGATCGGCTGACCTGTGTGACCGGTGCACCGCATTCGTTACAGAACTTGGAGTTCAGCGGCAGCTCCATGCCACACGACCCACAGGACAGTCCAGTTGCCGTCAGTGCACCGCGACGGTTGCCGTCCACGTCTGTATCGTTTCACCCCTGCTCAGGGATGTCCGTCATATCGCTGTGCCGTCTCCGATACGAAGTTTTTAGACCCTCGTCTGTCGTCTCTTCCGAGACACCAGATCACGGCGCCGTGTGTCTGCGGATGGTAATCGAGGGAATTTGCGCCAAGCTTTGGCCCACAACGCAATAGCGTTCCGTCAGCTCGGCCAGCTTGGCCAAAGTCGCATCGTCGGCATCGGTCTGCAGCTCGGCGACCACGCTGATCTCTTGCACGCCGATTGGTACGTCGCGGGAGATGCCCAAGGTGCCGCGGGCGTCGAACATTCCGGTGGCACGCAGCTCGGCGCCGGCGATGTCGATACCCATGGCAGTGGCCACGCTGCGCATCGTGACCCCAGCGCAGGCCAGCAGGGCCTGCAATAGCATGTCGCCGGAGCAGGCGTCGCTTCCGTCGCCGCCGGTGGCCGGATGCAGACCGGCACGGGTCGGGCCCGACCACGTCCGGACCGTCGCCGTGACGGCTTTGGCGTCGAAGGTGGCTTCGGCTTCGAGCGGGGTGCGCGAGCTGAGCGGATCGTCGCGGTAGAGCTGCTTGAGCGGCGCCTGCAATTCCCGAAGCGTGGCTGCGTCCATCCGGCCATGATGCCCGAGGCCCGGATGCTGGTGGGCGTCCGGGCGCTCAGGGGGTTTGGTGGGGCTTACTCGTGGTTCTGGTGGTGGTGATGCACTGAGGTGCCCGGCTGGGGCATGTTGCTCTGGTGCGGGAAGGCCGGGTGCTGTGCCGGGCCGCTGATCGAGGGGCCGTTGGTGGTGACCGCGGTGTCGGCGTGGCTCATCGTGGCGGTGCCCAGGGCGATCAGGGCGGGGGCGGCGAGCAGGGCGGCGGTGGCGGCGATCCGGCGGGTGACGGTGTTCATGTGAATCTCCTTGTGTGAGTGTGCTTTTAAGTTTCTCGGCCGGTGTGTTCCGGCGATGAGATAACTATGTCGCAGTCACGAGGAGATGTATGTCCGCCAACCAGCCACGACACCGGATGAACCCCATGTCCACCGATTGGGGGACGCGACGCCGCGCGGATGGCATTGTCCCGCGTGGATCAAGCGGCAGATGAATCCATAGGTTGCGACACGGTCACGGACGCATATCTATCGATGCATCACCGATCACAACAGACCCACTGATCACTATCGTCACATCAGTCAACTGCTGACGTCAATGCGACGTCCCACTTGAAAGGTGTGACATGTCGCCGCGTCCTCGAATCGCATCGGTATCGGTGACGTCGACGGCCGTGCTCGTCCTCAGCGTTGCGATCGGCATCGCGCCACCGGCGACCGCCGAGCCTTGCGAAGGCGCCGCCGCGCAAGCGCAGCCCCTTCCTGGTCAGGCCTTCGAGATCCCGAGTCCGTCCAGGATCGCACCGCTCAACCGTCCGATCGGGCACAAGCCCGTCGGCGCGAATGACCAAGCGGCGCTTCCCAAGCTTGGACTTCTGCCAGCGCTCCTGAAGGCGCTCACTCCCCCCGCCCGCACCGCGCCGGTACAACAGCAAGCGGCGGTGGTGCCGTCGCCGAATCCTGCCGGCCAACAGACCCCGAACGCCACGCAACTAGCGCCGGCAGCGGCACCCGCACCCGTGCCCTCCGGGCCGCCTGGGACATCGCTCGTCGGCTGGGTGACCGGGCCGGACAGCCCAAATCAGACCATCCAACGTTTCGCCATCACCGGGACCGACCTCGGGATCATGTGGGACAACGGCGATCCCGCCAACCGCCAGGTGCTCATGGCGTTCGGCGACACGAACGGCTACTGCGGAATTCCCAACAAGCACTGGCGGTACAACGCGCTGTTCCGCAGCCAAGACGGTGCGCTGTCGAAGACGATCGCCGTGCCGGATGGCGTGGTCGCCAACAAGTATTCCGGCTCACCGGTGTGGCGAGAGGGCATCTCCAAGCAGATCATCAACACCATCGGGCAGTCGCAACAGGAGACGGGCATCATTCCGACCGCGGGCGTCTCGGTCGGGAGCAACCAGTACCTCAACTTCATGTCCATCAGAGACTGGAACAGCCCGGGATCCTGGTCGACCAATTTCTCGGCAATCGCAGTGTCGCAAGACAATGGCGAGAACTGGGGGGTCTACCCCGGCACCATCCGCACGCCCACGGCGGGAAATGAGAACTTCCAGATGGGAGCGTTCCTCAAGCCTGGGCCGGGCGATCCGTACCTCTACTCGTTCGGGACACCGAACGGGCGCGGCGGTTCGGCGTTCGTGGCCCGTGTGGCGCCGAACCTGGTGCCGGATCTCACCAAGTACGAATACTGGAACTCCGACAACGGATCCTGGGTCCCGGCCAATCCGGCCGCGGCGACGCCGGTGATCCCGGGCCCGGTTGGCGAAATGTCGGCCCAATACAACACCTATCTCAAGCAATACCTGGTGCTCTACGGCAACGGCTCCAACGACGTCGTGATGAGGACTGCACCGGCTCCGCAAGGACCGTGGAGTCCCGAACAACTCCTCGTGCCGCAATCGCAGATCGCCGGCGGCATCTACGCGCCGTACCTTCATCCGTGGTCGACGGGTAAGGAGCTGTACTACAATCTGTCGCTGTGGTCGGCATACAACGTGATGTTGATGCACACCGTGCTGCCATAAGAGTTGAGGCTAGTTGCCGACGTGACCGGAGCCCAGGTTGGCGATGTTTGCAGTAGGTGGGTTTCGTCAAGTGTTTCGGCCCCACTGTGGTGATCGGTTCGGGACCCCCCAGGATCGACCGGATCGCGGCACGTTCGTACGAGAATACGGACAGTGGTGCTTACCTCATCAGAGCCGCGCCCACGGGAGATCCCGTAGCTGGCCCAGGAACGTCGTCCAGCCGTGAATGTGTGGCTTGACCTCCTCGACCGGGAGCCCGCGGTGGACTAGTTCCAGGAGCGTCGCGTCGCCGTCTGCCGTCAGGGTGATCTCGACCGTCGTCGAGCCGGGTGGCATCGTCTCGCTGCCCGGCGAGCCCCAATTGAAGACGACTCGGTGCGGCGGCTCGACCACCAGGAAGGTGCCGCGGGCAACAGCCGACTCGATGTTCAGTGCGAAGACGCCGCCCGGTACCGGATCGAGCTCTGCCCACTCACCGATCCACCGCACCATCAACGACGCGTCGATGAGGTACGGGAAGACCACTTCCGGTGCTGCGTCGATGCGCACCCTCGCAGTGACAGAGTCGTCGGCGCTGTCGTTCTCGGGTGAAGCAGAACTCATGTCTTCGGACGCGTTCTCTGATCGTGCTCCACGACCTGCTTGAGTCGATCGAGAGCAGTGGGCCAGAACTCGGCAAGCACGGCACGCACCGGGCTCAGCGCTTCGGGGTCGAATGCGTAGAGCCGACGAGTGCCATCACGCCGCTCCTGCAGCAGACCGGCCTTCTGTAGCACTTGAAGATGATGGCTGACGGCCTGCTGGGTGACCTCGAAGTGGCTTGCGATCTGCCCGGCAGCCAGCTCGTTGCTTCCCACGAGCCGAAGGATCCGGCGCCGCTGCGGATCAGCAAGCGCCCGTAGCACGGCATCTGTGGCCTCGTCACTCGCGGCGGCGGAGGCACTCATCCTTTGCGCAGGCGACGAGCCTCGCGGCGCGCGAGGTCGGCTTCGGATTTCCACGGGTTGCCAACGCCAGTGTCGACGAACTGCCGCAGGCTCGGCAGGAAGTGATCCCAGCCGTTCTTGCAGTCGACAAAGCACTCGAGCTTGGGGGTCAACCCGCGGTGCCGGAAGTTCAATTCGCAGCCGCCATCGCCGGCAGGCGCCAACGCGAACGTGATGACGGTGCCGGCCCAGTCCGGAAGGTGGTCGTAGCCAACGCAGCTCCACTGCACCCGCGTCACAGGCATCGCTTCGTCGACGTGAAAGATCGCTGGAATGCCGTCGGCGAAGAAGAACCTCAATTCGCCGCCGACCTGACCGCTGCCCGTCGCTTTGCTCCACCAGCCAGCGAGATTCTCAAGGGTGGTCAGTGCCTCAAATACGGCGCTCGGCGAGCTCGCAAACTCGATCTGTCCCGTGTAGTCGTCGGTAGTTGGCAG
>JAVRPF010000464.1:0-6626 GCA_032162385.1 Mycobacterium sp. | reverse complement strand
GACACGACCGTGGCCAGCACCGACAGCTTCGGAGCGAAAGGCACCATCCAGGCAGGCGGCGCCGAGCACGAGATCTTCCGGCTGTCCGCCGTCGAAGGGGCGGAGCGCCTCCCGTTCAGCCTCAAGGTGCTGCTGGAGAACCTGCTCCGCACCGAGGACGGCGTCAACATCACCAAGGATCACGTCGAGGCCATCGCCAACTGGGATCCGTCCGCCGACCCGAGCGTCGAAATCCAATTCACGCCTGCGCGGGTGATCATGCAGGACTTCACCGGCGTGCCTTGCATCGTCGACCTCGCCACGATGCGCGAAGCAGTCGGCGATCTCGGTGGCGATCCGGAGAAGGTCAACCCGCTGGCGCCGGCGGACCTGGTCATCGATCACTCGGTGATCGCCGATCTGTTCGGTACCGCCAACGCGTTCGAGCGCAACGTCGAGATCGAGTACGAGCGCAACGGCGAGCGCTACCAGTTCCTGCGCTGGGGGCAGGGCGCCTTCAACGACTTCAAGGTGGTGCCACCGGGCACCGGCATCGTGCACCAGGTCAACATCGAGTACCTGGCCAGCGTGGTGATGGAACGGGACGGCGTGGCCTACCCGGACACCTGCGTAGGCACCGATTCGCACACCACGATGGAGAACGGCCTCGGCGTGCTGGGCTGGGGTGTCGGCGGCATCGAGGCCGAGGCCGCCATGCTCGGCCAACCGGTGTCGATGTTGATTCCACGGGTGGTCGGATTCAAACTGTCCGGCGAGCGCCGACCCGGCGTGACGGCCACCGACGTGGTGCTGACCGTCACCGAGATGCTGCGCAAGCACGGCGTGGTCGGCAAGTTCGTCGAGTTCTACGGCGAGGGTGTCGCCGAGGTCCCGCTGGCCAACCGCGCCACGCTGGGCAACATGAGCCCCGAGTTCGGCTCCACCGCAGCTATTTTCCCGATCGATGAGGTCACGATCGACTACCTGCGGATGACAGGCCGCAGCGAACAACAGCTCGCGCTGGTGGAGGCCTACGCCAAGGAACAGGGCATGTGGCATGACCCCTCGCGTGAGCCGAAGTTCTCGGAATACATCGAACTGGACCTTTCCGATGTCGTCGCGTCGATCGCCGGGCCGAAGCGTCCGCAGGACCGCATCGCGTTGACCGACGCGAAGACGGCCTTCCGCAAGGACATTCACAACTACGTCGAGGAGAACCTGCCCGTCGAGCACAGCAAGCTCGATGAGGCGGTCGAGGAGAGCTTCCCTGCCAGCGACCCCGCGGTGCTGTCGTTCGCCGACAACGACGCCGCGGTGCCTTCGGCGGCGGTCGGATCGAACGGCAGGCCCAGCAATCCGGTGGATGTCAGGTGCGAGGGCCGCGGCGAATTCGTCCTCGACCATGGTGCGGTGGTAATCGCGGCGATCACGTCGTGCACCAACACGTCCAACCCCGAGGTCATGCTGGGCGCGGCGCTGCTTGCCAAGAACGCGATCGAAAAGGGCCTGACGTCGAAGCCGTGGGTGAAGACAACGATGGCGCCCGGGTCGCAGGTCGTCACCGACTACTACAACAAGGCCGGCCTGTGGCCGTATCTGGAGAAGCTGGGCTTCTACCTGGTCGGGTACGGCTGCACCACATGCATCGGCAACTCCGGCCCGCTGCCCGATGAGATCAGCAAGGCCATCAACGATTGTGATCTGTCGGTCGCCGCGGTGCTGTCGGGCAACCGCAACTTCGAGGGCCGCATCAACCCCGACGTGAAGATGAACTACCTCGCGTCGCCGCCACTGGTCATTGCGTACGCGTTGGCAGGCACCATGGACTTCGACTTCGAGACGGAGCCGTTGGGCAAGGACGAATCAGGCACCGACGTCTATTTGAAGGACATCTGGCCGTCGCAAAAGGACATCAACGACACCATCGCCTCGGCGATCAACACCGAGATGTTCGTCAAGAACTATGCCGACGTGTTCAAGGGCGACGAGCGCTGGCGCAACCTGCCGACCCCCAGCGGCAACACCTTCGAGTGGGCCTCGGACTCGACGTATGTGCGCAAGCCGCCGTACTTCGACGGGATGCCTGCCGAGCCGGAGGCAGTGACCGACATCGACGGCGCCAGAGTGTTGGCGCTGCTGGGTGATTCGGTAACCACCGACCACATCTCCCCCGCCGGCAGCATCAAGCCGGGCACCCCGGCCGCGCGATACCTCGATGAACATGGCGTCGAGACGAAGGATTACAACTCCTACGGCTCACGGCGCGGCAACCACGAGGTGATGATCCGCGGCACCTTCGCCAACATCCGGCTGCGCAACCAGCTGCTCGACGACGTGTCCGGCGGCTACACCCGCGACTTCACCGTGGCCGATGCGCCGCAGACCTTCATCTACGACGCCGCGCAGAACTACGCGGCAGCCGGCATCCCGTTGGTGGTGCTCGGCGGCAAGGAGTACGGCTCCGGATCGTCGCGGGACTGGGCGGCCAAGGGCACCTCGCTGCTCGGGGTTCGGGCGGTGATCGTCGAGTCCTTCGAACGCATTCACCGCTCCAACCTGATCGGCATGGGCGTCATTCCGCTGCAGTTCCCCGCGGGCGAATCGGCGGCGTCGCTGAAGCTGGACGGCACCGAGGTGTTCGACATCTCCGGCATCACCGCCCTCAACATCCAGGGCGAGCGCAGCGACGGGGAAGGTCAGGGCAAGACACCGAAGACAGTGCACGTCACCGCCACCAAGACGGACGGTTCGGCGGTCGAGTTCGACGCGGTGGTGCGCATCGACACCCCAGGCGAAGCCGACTACTACCGCAACGGCGGAATCCTGCAGTACGTGCTGCGCAACATGCTGAAGACCGGGTAGCGCAGCCGGTCATGCCGAGGGTGACCGAGGACCATCTGGCGGGCCGCCGTCGCCAGATTCTCGACGGCGCACGCCGGTGCTTCGCGGAGTACGGCTATGAGAAGGCGACCGTGCGGCGGCTCGAACACACCATCGGAATGTCGCGCGGCGCGATCTTTCACCACTTCAAGGACAAGGACACTTTGTTCTTCGAGCTGGCGCACGAGGACGACGAGCGGATGGCCGACGTCGCGTCGCGCGAAGGCCTGATCCAGGTGATGCGGGACCTGCTGGCCGCGCCCGATCAGTTCGACTGGCTGGCCACCCGGCTGGAGATCGCGCGCAAACTCCGCAACGACCCGGTGTTTCACCGCGGTTGGTCCGAGCGGTCGGCGGAGCTGTCGGCGGCCACCACCGAGCGCCTCCGCCAGCAGAAGCAGGCCGGTCGACTGCGGGAGGACGTTCCTGGCGCGGTCCTGCAGACTTATCTGGATCTCGTCTTGGACGGCCTGGTGGCTCGGCTGGCATCCGGTGACGACCCCGAAAACCTCAGTGCCGTACTGGACCTGGTCGAGGCATCGGTGCGCCAGTAGTAGCTAGCGGCGGTTGCGGTGATTGGGGCCGCCGCGGCTGCGCATGGTGGTACCGGACTCGCGCAGCATGCTGTGCACGGAGCCGTACGAACGCCCCGTCGTCTCTACCAAGGTCCTGATGCTGGCGCCTCTTTCATAGGCGCTGCGCAACTCGGAGAGCATTTGATCCCGAGACTTGTTCAAATCCTGCATCGCGCATCTCCCCACTTTCCGCGTCCCCCGACGTGTGACCAGTACAACCGTCAGTTACCCATGTTGAGATTCGTTCAATCCGGGTGAAGCGAAGTTCGTGGGTGCCGAGGGTGGTGCGGCGTCATGCCAATTCGATGAGGTCGCGATATTCGTCGGACCAGAAGTCCTCCGTGCCGTCCGGTAACAGAACCACGCGCTGGGGCTCCAGAGCCTCGGCCGCGCCAGGATCGTGGGTCACCAGTACCACCGCACCGAGGTAGCTGCGCAGCGCGTCGAGGACCTGTTCGCGCGAAGCGGGGTCGAGGTTGTTGGTCGGCTCATCGAGCAGCAGGACGTTTGCCTTCGAAGCGACCAGCCCGGCCAGTGCCAGACGCGTCTTCTCACCGCCGGACAGGGTCCCGGCGAACTGCTCGAGCTGCAGCCCACTGAACATGAAGGCGCCAAGTAGGCTGCGCAGATCCTGCTCGCCGGTGTCGGGAGCGGCGTGCCGGATGTTCTCCCACACCGATGCGAGACCATCGATGGTGTCGTGTTCCTGCGCGAAGTACCCGAGTTTGAGCCCATGGCCCGGCTCGATCTCACCCGCGTCCGGAGTCTCGGCCCCCGCGAGAATGCGCAACAAGGTGGTCTTGCCTGCGCCGTTGAGGCCGAGGATGACGACGCGGGAGCCCTTGTCGATCGCCAGGTCGACGCCGGTGAATACCTCCAACGAGCCGTACGTCTTGGTCAGACCCTTCGCCACCAGCGGAGTGCGACCACACACGGCAGGGGTTGGGAATCTGATCTTGGCCACTCTGTCGGCGACGCGCTCCTCATCCAACGCGCTCATCATCCGGTTGGCACGGCGCAGCATGTTCTGCGCGGCAACGGCTTTGGTGGCCTTCGCGCCCATCTTGGCGGCCTGGGTCCGTAGTGCGCCTGCCTTGCGCTCGGCGTTGGCGCGTTCGCGGCGCCGACGTTGTTCGTCAGTGGCGCGGGCGTCGAGGTACTTCTGCCAGCCCATGTTGTACACGTCGGCTTCGCCACGCACCGCGTCGAGGAACCACACCCGATTCACCACGTCCGCGAGCAGTTCCACGTTGTGACTGATGACAACCAGACCGCCGATGTGATTCTGCAAGAACGTACGCAACCAACCCACGGAGTCCGCGTCGAGGTGGTTGGTCGGCTCATCGAGCAGCAGCGTGGTGTCCGAGCCCGACCCGGTATCCGACGCCGCGAACAGGATGCGGGACAGCTCCACCCGGCGCCGCTGCCCGCCGGACAGCGTGCGCAACGGCTGCGTCAAGACCCGTTCGGGCAGACCGAGACTCGCGCAGATACGGCCGGCCTCACTCTCGGCGGCGTACCCGCCGAGCGCGGAGAATCGCTCCTCGAGTTCACCGTAACGGCGTACTGCCTTGTCCCGGGCGACGTCGTCGGCGACCTCCGCCATGATCGCCTGTTGCTTCTCCAGGTCGGCGAGCAAAGTATCCAGACCTCGCGCGGAGAGCACCCGGTCGCGGGCGAGCATGTCGAGGTCGCCCTCTCTGGGATCCTGCGGCAGGTAGCCGATCTCACCGGTGCGGTCGATCGTGCCCGCGTATGGTTCGGCCTCGCCGGCGAGGATGCGCATGGTGGTGGTCTTCCCCGCGCCGTTACGGCCGACGAGGCCGATGCGGTCACCGGGCTGGATCCGCAGCGCGGACCCGTCGATGGACAGCAGCGTGCGCGCTCCAGCGCGGACCTCCAGGTCCGTTGCGGTGATCACGCGTCACTCCCTATCCCCGGTCGCTGCGCTCCTGCCTGCCGGAGCGCGCCTGTCCTTCGTCTGTCGCTACTTGTCGTCGGTGAAGACCGCGGGTCGCTTCTCTGCGCGCGCAGCGACCGCTTCTTCGAAGTTGGCGGTGAGTAGGCGCACGAACAGCTGACCCAAGCCCTCAGCCTGCATATGACCTTCCAGGCTACTGGCGTCCAGTCCACTCCACAGCGTGCGCTTGGTCAATTCGATTCCCGGCCGGGAGAACGCCGCGATTCGCTCGGCCATCTGGTAACAGGTGTCCAGCAGGTCGTCGGCGGGCACCGCCCGGGACACCAACCCGATCCGTTCGGCTTCGGCGGCGTCGATGTCGCGGCCGGTGAGCATGGCCTCGAACGCCCGTGAGGTCCCGATGGCCCTGGGCAGCAGGTAGGACAGCCCAAGTTCGCTCGCGGCCAACCCGTTGTTGATGCCTGCCGCGCGGAAGTAGGCGCCCTGCGCGGCGACCCGAATGTCGCACGCCAACGCCAGACACAGACCACCGCCGATCGCAGCACCGTTGACCGCGGCGATCACTGGCTGATGCAGCTTGCGTATGGCGAGGATCACGTCGTCGAGCACCTCCATCGACCGCAACGCGACCGAGGGCCGGGTCAGGCCGTCGATGTGTGGGATCGAGCCGGCCGACTTGTGGTCGGCACCTGACGAGAACCCGCGTCCGGCACCGGTGAGCACCACCACACGCGTGTCGTTGTCGTAGGTCAGCTCGTCGAGGGCCTTCTTCAGCGGCACCATGACGTCGAACGCCATCGAATTCATCCGCTCGGGACGATTCAACGTGACCAACGCCACGTTCGGCCGCGGGTGGTCGACGAGGACTAGAGAATCCAGGGAGTTCTGCTCGTTCACGAGCATGCACGCTATCGCGTGCCCTTGCGGAGCCGGCGTTACACCTGCTCGGCGTTGGCCTGCTCGGCGATCACGGCGTCTATGTCGAACTCCTTGATCTTGGCGATGACGTCCTCGAGTTGGGCGGCGGGCAGCATTCCGGAGTGCCGGAAGACCATGTGGCCCTTCTTGAACGCCATCAGCGTCGGGATCGCCTGAATCTCCGCGGCCGCCGCGAGACCCTGTTCGGCCTCAGTGTCCACCTTGGCGTGGACGACATCGGGGTGTTTCTCCGACGACGCGGCGAAGGTCGGCGCGAACGAGCGACACGGCCCGCACCAGGACGCCCAGAAATCCACCAACACGATCTCGTTGTCGGTGACGGTGTCGTTGAA
>JAVRPF010000463.1:0-4252 GCA_032162385.1 Mycobacterium sp. | reverse complement strand
TAACGCCTCATGCTGTTCGTTCTCCAACCTTGTGGGGCGTCGCCTTCAGGTCGAAGACGGCGAAACTGGTGACGAAGGCGAAGCAGACGGCGGGCACGATGAACGAGATCGCCGGGCTGGTCGCGTCGAGCAGACGTCCCTGGATCAGCGGCATGATCGCGCCGCCGACGATCGCCATCACCAGTCCCGCTGCGCCGAATTTGGTTGCGGGACCGAGACCTTGCAGAGCAACGCCGTAGATCGTCGGGAACATCAGAGACAGGCAGAAGGACAACGCGACGACGGCGGCCACGCCCGCCACGTTCGGCGAGAACATCGCGAAGACACACAGCACGACCGCGAGTGCGCCGAGCACCATAAGGACTTTCGTGGCCCGGATCCGCCCGATGACCCACGTCATGATGAATCGGGAAATGAGGAACACGATCAGACTGACCTGAAGGAGATACCCGCCCAGCTGCAAAGACCCGTTGAGCGCCTGTTGCGAGTACTGGATCAGGTATGTCCACGTACAGACCTGCGCGGCGACGTTGAAGAACTGCGCGACCACGCCGTAGACGTAGCGCTTGTTGGACAAGAGGATCTTCAGCGGTCGCTGGCCTTCAAGATCTCCCGACTCGAACTCCTCGACGATCGGCGGCGACTTCTTGATGGCGATCACCAGCCCGATGGCGATGAGGACGAATCCGAGGCCGAGGTATGGGCCCATCACCGCACCGAGCTGGCCGGCGCGAATTGTTTGTTCCTGGGCCGGTGTCAGGTTGGCCATGTTCACCGGTTGGTCCAGCTTCGGCAGGATGAGGGTGGCGGCCAAGAGCACACCGATGTTCGTGCCGACAGGGTTGAAGGCCTGCGCGAAGTTGAGCCGTCGGGTCGCGGTTTCCTCGGGCCCGAGCGAAAGCACGTACGGGTTGGCGGATGTCTCGAGAATCGAGCACCCGGCGGCGATCGCGAACAGAGCGACCAAGAACGCCTCGTAGGTCATGATCTTGCTGGCCGGATAGAACGCGATCGCACCTGCCGCGGCGAGCAGCACACCGGAGAGAAGTCCGGCCTTGTATCCGAATCGCTCGTTGATGAACGCCGCCGGGATCGCCAGCAGGAAGTAGGCGCCGAAGTACGCCAACTGCACCAGCGAGGCCTGGAAGGTGTTCATGTCGAAGATCTGCTTGAAGCCGGCCACCATCGGCGTGGTGAGGTCGGCGGCGATGCCCCATGCGGTGAAGCAACAGATGAGGACCACGAACAGCAGCCCCATCCCCGGGTAGACCAAGCCCCGTTTTGCCGTCGTGGCGGCAGGTGCGTCGGCGGGCTGGCCGGCAGTCGTCGTCATGGTCGGTACCTCTCGTCCGCTGAGAAGAGTTCAGCTCCCGATTTGACCTGTGATCTGGGTCACGCTACTCAGATGTCATGATCGATGGAACAGGTTCCGCATGACGTTTTGACGTGGGTATTCGCCCGTTGGTCCCGTTCGTCGCCCCCATCCGAGAGAGCAGGGTCGCGACGGTGAGCGCCGGACCGGTTCGTCAGTCGTCGACAACCGCGGCGGCCCGCCGGACGGTGATGGGCGCGCAGCGAGTTTCTTGTTCGTCGCAGATCTTGAAATTCGCACAGTTTGGGTTCGACTCCCAGTGAGGGCACCGAGAAGATGCAGGTAAGCGCGGTTCTGGCTGGTCGTCGGCTCGAGGGGAGGCCGTTTGTGTACGCGGCGTGTACGCGGGCTGGCCACCTGGCGCTGTGCTAGCTAGCTAACAGGATCTGGTGTGTCGGTTGGATTCCGACCAGCCCTGCCGAGCAGAGGCACCTTATAGGCGCGCATCGCGATGGCTACGTCCCTCAGCCCCTCAGTACCGCCGGTCTTGATCACCACGAAGCCGCAGAATCCGAGATGCGCGAGGAAGCAGACACCGGCGATAGCCGGTACCGCGATCACTAACACCAGCCCCATGTACATCGCGGTCTCCACCGGCTACGTTCCCTGAACCCTTAGTCGCTCTCAGCGGGTGTCACTGCCGGCGTGGCATCGGCGCACGAGAAGCGTGACCCCGGGGAGCGGCCGTGGAACTTCCTCGCCAGCTCCTCGTCGGACAGGGGTTGCCGGGGCCTTCCCGTGCTCGGCGCCCAACCCGGGCAGTTCCTGCTCAAGGATCTGGTGCTGATCGGGGTGGCGCTGTGGACTCTCGGAGAAGCTCTCGGCGGCCACGCGAGATACGCCACGAAGACGGCTGATCTGATGGAGGCATGAGCACACTTCTCTTCGGCAGCACGGCCTTGGCCGATCGCATCGAACGGGTCGAAACGGAGATGATCACCGCCGCGACGGAGGCCGCACGTCAGCGTGTGGGCGACGGGGTGTTCGTGATCCCGGTTTCGGGAGGCGCGGCGTGCTACGCCGAGGACGGTTCGCCATTGAACAAAGTGGTCGGGCTCGGCTTCGCCGGGGTACCGAGCGCCGACGCGCTCGACGACATCGAGCGCGCGTTCGCGACGCGCGGGACCCCGACGCAGGTCGAGCTTTCCAACCTCGCCGATCCCGAGATCGGGGCAACCCTGACAAGCCGGGGCTATCAACTGGTTTCGTTCGAAAATGTGCTGGGACGGTCACTGGACGGTGAACTGCAGCCGGTGATGCCGCCTGGAGTTGAGGTCCGACTGAGCGACGACCGCACCGCGTGGCTGCGTGTGGTCGTCGATGGCTTCGCCCAACCCGATACCGAGGGTGTGCCGTCCCACGAGGATTTCCCGCGCGAGATTGTGGAGAACGCCGAACGCGACATCGAGCAGGCGGGCGCCACGCCATATCTCGCGTTCCGTGACGGGGTCGTCGCCGGTGGCGGAAGCATGCGGATATCGCAGGGCGTGGCGCAGCTCACGGGTGCTGCGACGGCACCTGCGCATCGCCGTCGCGGCGTGCAGACCGCGCTGCTGTCGGTGCGGCTGGTCGACGCCGCACGCGCCGGCTGCGACATCGCCGTCGTCACGACGCAGCCGGGTTCGAAATCGCAGCAGAATGTGCAGGCCCGGGGATTTCAGCTGCTCTACACCCGCGCGGTGCTCGTGAAGCCGCCGAGCTGACGCTCACCCTGTCACGGCTGTGTCACAAGCCCACAGCAGGCTGCTTGGGAATGGGGGGGCTCGGCCCATGATCGAGGCATCCGCTACTCGTGGTGATGGGACAGCCCGCGAGTGGCCGGGCCTTCGAGCACCTCGCCGTCGGCATCGAAGCGGGAACCATGCAGCGGGCACTCCCACGTCTCGTCGGCGTCGTTCCATGTCACGATGCCGCCGAGATGGGGGCATACGGGCGAGGTAGTGCGCAGCGTTCCGTCGACGACGCTGGTGGCTCGGAGGCGCCACGGCGGCCCGCTGACCACGCCCTGTCCCTCGGTGGGGATAGCGGCGTGTGCGGTTATCGGGGTGATCCAGCCCTTGGCCAGGTTGAAGCCCACCTCGAGGTTGGCCTGTACGGCGGTGCGGATACCTGCCAGCTCGCGTGGACTCCAGCTGGCGAACGCGCGGGCCCAGTCCATCCGACCGCCGAGGATGCGCGCGGAAAGGGCCAGTGCCGCGGCTACCCCATTGGTCATGCCCCACTTGTCGAAACCCGTTGCCACGCAGATCTTGTCGTTGCCCGGCAACAGTGGCCCGACGTAGGGCAGCTCGTCGATCGAGTGGTAGTCCTGCGCCGACCAGAAATGGGTCTGCATTGCGCCGGGATAGTGCAGGAACGTCCAGCGGCGAAGCTCATCGATCGACCTTGAGGGACCATCGCTTCGGCCGACTGGGTGCCCAGCACCGCCGACGATCAGCTTGTCCCCTCCGGCGGTGGGCGCGTACCGCACCGACCGCGTGGGCGAGTCGACCGAGATGAACATCGGGATGGTGAGGTCTCCGGGCACGTCGAACGCCAAGCAGTACGAGCGCTGCGGTTTGAGCCTCGCAAAGAATCCGCCGCGATCCAATATCGGGGTACCGGTGGCCAACACCACCTGGTCGGTGATCAGCGAAAGTCGTTGCGGCTCGGGATCCTCGGCGGTGCGGCGCGGCTGCACGGCGATGGTCAGCCGCTTCAGGCCGGACACCGATTCGGCGCGGAAGCCTTGGAAGAGGCGGCCGCCGTGCGCCTCGAGTTCGGTGACGAGGCTGCTCAGCAAGGGCAGCGGGTCGAGTTGGGCCTGCTCGCGTAGCCGCACTCCGCCACCCCGAAGCGCTCCATGATGATTCCCTTGGCCTGATCGATGCGGTCTCGAGT
>JAVRPF010000462.1:0-6850 GCA_032162385.1 Mycobacterium sp. | reverse complement strand
GGTGACACCACGCATTCGTGGTACGTCATCGACGCCACGGACGTCGTGCTCGGCCGGCTCGCCGTCGAAGCAGCCAAGCTGCTGCGCGGCAAGCACAAGCCGACGTTCACGCCCAATGTCGATGGTGGCGATTTCGTCATCGTCATCAACGCCGAGAAGATCGCCGTCAGCGGCGACAAGCTCAAGAACAAGATGGCCTACCGCCACTCGGGTTTTCCCGGCGGCCTGCGGGCGCGCTCGCTCGGTGACGAGCTGGAGAAGCACGCCGACCGAGTCGTCGAGAAGGCGATCGTCGGCATGCTGCCGCACAACAAGCTCAGCCGGCAGGTCCAGAAGAAGCTGAAGGTCTATGTCGGACCGGAGCATCCGCATTCCGCGCAGCAGCCCGTTCCGTACGAGATCAAGCAGGTGGCCCAGTGACCGAACCGACAGACGTGACCGAAGGGACCGAGGCGCCCGAGGTGGCTGACGCCGCTGAGGTGACCGAGACCCCGGCGGCGCCTGAAGCACCCGAGGTGACCGAGACCGCAGCCGCGCCCGAGGTGACCCCGACCGCAGCAGCGGACGCGGCCCCCGCCCGCGAGCCCATCGTGATCGACCGTCCCATCCAGACCGTCGGCCGCCGCAAGGAGGCCGTGGTGCGGGTGCGTCTCACGCCCGGCACCGGCAAGTTCACCCTGGACGGCCGCAGCCTGGAGGAATACTTCCCGAACAAGGTGCACCAGCAGCTGATCAAGGCTCCGCTGGTGCTAGTGGATCGAGTCGACACCGTCGACATCTTCGCCCACCTCGACGGTGGGGGCCCGTCCGGACAGGCCGGCGCGCTGCGTCTGGCCATCGCCCGGGCGCTGATCATCGTGCAGCCCGAGGACCGGCCGCCGCTGAAGAAGGCCGGCTTCCTCACGCGTGACCCGCGGGCCATCGAGCGCAAGAAGTACGGTCTGAAGAAGGCCCGTAAGGCTCCTCAGTACAGCAAGCGCTGATCCTCAATACGTCACTTTCTTGTCGCGAGCGTGCGTCGCTGCATGCACCGTTGCGGCGTGTCGCACGACAAACACGCACGCTCGCGGCAAGAAGGACATAAAAGGAGGGGCATGGGCCGACTGTTCGGCACCGATGGGGTACGCGGCGTCGCCAATCGCGATCTGACCGCCGAGTTGGCGCTGGCCCTTGGGTCGGCGGCGGCCCGGCTGGGGACGTCCCGCAGCTCCCGCCGGCTGGCCGTCGTCGGCCGCGACCCGCGGGCCAGTGGCGAGATGCTCGAAGCCGCCGTCATCGCGGGCCTTACCAGTGAGGGCGTCGACGCAATGCGGGTCGGCGTGCTGCCGACCCCAGCGATCGCCCATCTGACCGGCGCCTACGACGCCGAGTTCGGCGTCATGATCTCGGCGTCGCACAACCCGATGCCCGATAACGGCATCAAGATCTTCGGGCCGGGCGGCCACAAGCTCGACGACGCCACCGAGGACCGCATCGAGGACCTCGTCGGTAGCGGCGCAGGCGCCCGCCCCGTCGGCGCAGGCATCGGCCGCGTGGTCGACGCCGAGGATGCCCTCGACCGCTATCTGCGCCACATCGGCAAGGCCGTCACCACGCCGGCCGACGGCCTGACCGTCGTCGTCGACTGCGCACACGGTGCGGCGTCGACGGCTGCGCCGCAGGCCTACCGGGCCGCGGGCGCCAACGTCATCACCATCAACGCCGAACCCAACGGGCTCAACATCAACGACGGGTGCGGCTCCACGCACATGGCGCAGCTGCAGGAGGCGGTACTGAGCCACGGAGCCGACCTCGGCCTGGCCCATGACGGCGACGCCGACCGCTGCCTGGCCGTCGACGCCGGCGGCAGGCTGATCGACGGCGACGCGATCATGGTGGTGCTCGCGCTGGCCATGCGCGACGCCGGTGAGCTCGCGTCGAACACCCTGGTGACCACGGTGATGAGCAACCTCGGCCTGCACCTGGCAATGCGCTCCGCCGGTATCGAGGTCCGCACCACCGCCGTCGGTGACCGCTACGTCCTCGAGGAACTGCGTGCGGGCGAATACTCGCTCGGCGGTGAGCAGTCCGGCCACATCGTGATGCCCATGATGGGCACCACCGGCGACGGCATTGCCACCGGGCTGCGCCTGATGTCGCGGATGGCGCAGACCCGATCGTCCCTGGCCGAACTCGCCGCGCCCATGCAAACTCTGCCCCAGGTGCTGATCAACGTCGAGGTGGCCGACAAGGCGACCGTCGCCGACGCGCCGTGGGTGCGCACCGCAGTGGCGGAGGCCGAGGCGCAGCTCGGCGGGACCGGCCGAATCCTGTTGCGGCCGTCGGGAACCGAGCAGGTGGTCCGCGTGATGGTGGAAGCCGCCGACGAGGACACCGCGCGGCTACTCGCGGCCCGCGTCGCGGAGTCGGTCAGCCAACAACGCTGACGGCGGAACCGAACGGGCCCGCGCCGCGTCCTAACCCGACATGGGAGAAAGTGACGCCGCACGCGTCGACGTCGCGGCGCTGCTCGACGTGGCGCGCGGGTACGACGCCCTGGCCGACGCCGTCGACGCCGCCGCCAGGAAACATCTGACGCGGCTGTCCTTCGACGGTGCCGTCGCCGGGCGGGCGTACACCGCGCGCGGAGACGCCCTGCGGAACTCGGTCGAGCACGTCGGCGATGGGATGCGGATCTGGGCTCGGGCATGTGTCGAGATCGCCTCCGTACTAAGGGCTTCCGCAGACCGATACGTCGAAGCCGACGCCCGCGCCGCCCGGCGGGTGGGGTAACCGTGCCCGATCAGTTCGATGTGGCCGCACGGTTGGCCACGGGAGCGCCGTCCGTCGAGCGCATCGGGACCTACGTGTGGGCGTGCCGTCAACTCGGCTATCAACATCCAGATCTGACGGCGCACGTCGCGCAGGTGCGCGATTGGTACGCCCACGACGACGGCCTCGACCTGCGGGCACTGGACGCCGACTGCGCCGCGTTGTCGGCCACGGCCGCCGCGGCCGACGATGCGTTGCGGCGCCACGGGGAGCTGACGGGCGAGTTGGCGGGCGCCTGGTCCGGCCGGGGTGCGGGGGCGGCCCGCGAATTCCTCTGGCGCCACGGACAATCGGCCGTAGCCGTGCGGGACGGGCTGCGCCGCGCCGCCGACGCGGTGGCCGCGTTGCGCGATGAGCTGTGGCGCGCCGTCGACGGCAAGGTCGGGGCCGTGCTGGACATCGACGACCGACGGCTGCCGCAGCGCGCCGAGTGGCTGGCCGCGGCCAAGGCCGTGACGACCGGCGCCGGTGACCGCGTGGCCGCCAGCGAGCTCGTCGACCAGCAGATCAAACCATTCGTGGACAACGACATCCGGTCGGACTGGCTCGCTGCGATGCACCGGGCGAACGACTCCGTCACGGCGGCCTACGACGCGGCCAGCGCCCGCCTGGACTCCGGCGCGGGCTCGACCTTCGACGTGCCGGGAGAGCTCGGGCCGAGGTGGGACGAGCCGGACAGCCCACCCATGCCGGGCGCGACGGTGCCTGCCGCCGCGGTGATCTCGGCGCCCGAGGTCGCCGGTGCACCGCCGGTTGCGGCGGGCCAACCGATGTCGTCACCGGCGGCCGCGTCTGGTCTCGCTCCACCGGCGGTCGCACCCGCATCGGCACCGTTCGCCGACCCGCTGCCTGCCGCGACAACACCCGCCATGGCACCCGCATCGCCGATGCCGCCCCTCGGTGAGCTCGGCGGCATGCCCTCGCTCGGGACCGGATCGTCTGGCTTCGGGCAGCAGCTCGCCGACCTGATCGGCGGACTGATCGGGTCGTCGGGGGACGCGCCAGCCGACCCTCAGGGGCTCGACCCGCCCAACGAGACCGACGGGCGGGACGATAAAGCCGACGAGGAGGCCGAGACCGAACCTGCGGACGCCGCAGACGAATCCGCGCCCGACGATGGCCCGGATTCGCCCGATGTTGCCGCACCCGACGAGACCGAGACCGAACCCAAGCCGCCGCCGGAGCCTGCCGCGACGCCCGTTCCACCACCGCCGGTTTCCGCCGTGCCGATCCCGCCTGCCGTCCCGGAGGCGCTGCCCGTGGAGCAGACACCGTGCGAGATCGCCGCGGACGAGCTGCCACAGGTCGGGGAGTGACTTCAGATCGTCTCGTCGCGGCACGCCAGCGCCGCCGCGACGAAGTCGTCGCGAGCCGGGTTCGCCGTCGCCGCATCCCAGATCAGCGTGACCTGGCCTGGCGCGATGTCCTCGATCGGAACCACCCGCACGTCGGGACGACGGTAGAAGGCGGTGGTCGAGCGGGGCAGGATGACGAACCCCTCCTGCGCGGCAACGCGTTCCAACTTCTCCTCCACGGTCGACGCCATCTTGCGCGAGAAGGCTCCGCGCTGCTCGGCCGTCGCGACCGCGTACCACTCCGGCACGGTGCTCGGATCCTGCAGCAGCCTGCGCGTGCCGAGGTCGGCGAGCCGCACCGACGCCTGCGACGCGAATGGATCATCACTGGGCAACAGGGCAACCCGCGGCTCCTCGAGAAGCGCCGCGGTGCCCAGGCCGTGGTGGTCGATCGGCTCGCGGGCGTACACCACATCGGCGTCGCCGCGCCGGACGACGTCGACCTGCTCCGCCCACCCCACCTGCACCACCCGGGCACGGCACGACGGTTCGGCGGCTTCGAACTTGCGCACCGCCGCCGTCGCCAACAGTCCCGGCATGACCCCGACGACCACCGTCACCGCCGGTGTGGTTGCCTGAACCAGTCTCTCCTGTAGCGCTTTCGACTCGCGCAACATGAACCGGGCGTCCTCGAGAAGTTGGGTGCCCGCGGCCGTCAACGCGGTGCCCCGGGAGTCACGGACGAACAACCGAACCCCGAGCTCGTCCTCGAACGAGCGGATCTGACGGGACAGCACCGGCTGGGCGATGTGCAGGTACCGCGCCGCCCGGCCGAAGTTCAGCTCCTCGGCCACCGCGACGAAATACCTCAGCTTGCGCATGTCGAGGTCGGGCCCATTCATGCCTCGAGTCATACCGTCAGGGTATCGCGATCCGACGAAAAGAGTGTTGGACGAGTCCAACGTGCGGGCGGACCGTGGAGGCATGAGCCTGAAGAACACCCGAGTCCTCGTCATCGGCGGCACCTCCGGCATCGGCCTTGGCGTCGCGACCGCCGTCGCCGAACGCGGTGGCATCCCGATCGTGGCGTCGCGTCGTCAGTCCAGCGTGGACAGTGCACTCGCGCATCTGCCCGAAGGTGCCAGGGGCGCCACCGTCGATCTCACGGACGAGGCGTCGCTGGATCAACTCGCGCGCACCGTCGGCGACATCGACCACCTGGTGTTCACCGCGGGAGAGTCACTCGAACTGGCGAGCCTGGCCGACCTGACGCCGGCGCGCATCACCGGCTTCTTCCAGACCCGCTTCGTCGGCGCGCTGAGCGCGGTGCGGACGTTCGCACCACGCATCGCCGAAGGCGGATCCATCACGCTCACCAGCGGCACCGCCGCCGAGCAGCCGGGATTCGGTGCCCTGCCGGTGAGCGTCTGTGGCGCGATGAACGCATTGACCACCGCACTCGCCGTCGAGCTGGCACCGATCCGGGTCAACGCGATCGCACCGGGAGTGGTGCGCACCCCGCTGTGGGACGCCATGACCGAAGCCGACCGCCAGGCGATGTACAGCCAAGCGGCGCAGGGGCTTCCGCTCGGTCGTGTCGGTGAGGTCGACGACGTGGCGCTGGCCTACGTGTACTGCATGGAGCAGGCCTACGGCACCGGCGTCGTACTCAAGGTCGACGGCGGCACCGTACTGGTCTAGCGGCCGCGCGATCCGCCCGAGCGAGTCGACGTCGTCGTGTAGGAACGCAGCTCTCCGCCACGTGAGCGGTTGCCGCGCCCCGATCGGTTGCCGCCACCCGTGCGGGGGCTCGCTGCCGACCGACCGCCGCCACCGCCGTGGCTCCGCTGCCTCTGGGGCTGCGAGGCCGGAGCCTCGAGGACCAATGGTTCGCCGAATTTCCGCTCGCCTGGCGCGATCTCCTGCAGCACGGGGTGCGAGGCGCCGCTGAACCGGGTGATCGTCGGCTTGACGCCGGCCTTGCGGGTCAGGGTGCGGACGTCGGATACCTGCGAGTCGATCATCAGCGTCACCACGGTGCCCTCGGCACCGGCGCGCGCCGTGCGGCCCGAGCGGTGCAGGTACGCCTTGTGCTCTACCGGCGGATCCGCGTGAATGACCAGGCTGACGTCGTCGACGTGGATGCCACGTGCGGCGATGTCGGTGGCGACCAGCACCGCGGCCGAACCGTCGGAGAAGGCCGCGAGGTTGCGGGTCCGTGCGTTCTGAGACAGGTTGCCGTGCAACTCAACCGCGGGTACGCCACGCGAATTCAGCTTGCGGGCAAGGCCCTTCGCGCCGTGCTTGGTGCGGGCGAACATGATGGTGCGGCCCGGCGCTGCAGCGAGGTCGGTGAGGACGTCGATGCGGGCCGCGTTGTCGACGTGCAGCACGTGGTGCACCATCTCGGACACCGGCGACTGCTCCGAATCGACGCTGTGCACCACCGGATTGTGCAGGTAGCGCTTGATCAGCACGTCGACCCCGCCGTCCAGCGTGGCCGAGAAAAGCATCCGCTGTCCGTCCTTCGGGGTCTTGTCCATCAGCCGCTTGACCGGCGGCAGGAAGCCGAGATCGGCCATGTGGTCGGCCTCGTCGAGCACGGTGATCTCCACCGCGGACAGGTCGGCGTGGCGGGACTGCATGTGATCCTCGAGCCGGCCGGGGCAGGCGATGACGATGTCGACGCCGTCACGGAGCTTCTGGATCTGGGGTTGCGCGCCGACACCGCCGAAGATGGTGAC
>JAVRPF010000461.1:0-4535 GCA_032162385.1 Mycobacterium sp. | reverse complement strand
CATCGGGAATCTTGGAGATGTCGTACCAGATGTGCGGGTTGGCGTCCTGCCCCGAGATCTTCATGGCATCAGCCGCGTTGAGCACGGCCCGGCTCGGGTTCGGTGACGCCGATAGTAGTTTGTCCATGAAATCGTCGTAACCCAGACCATTTTCGATCACGAACTGCGCCTTGCTCAGCGCGGCCGCGGTCTTGGCGTCCGCCTCATACGCGTGCGGGTCGGCGTTCGGATCGGACATGATCGACGTCACCACGACGTGATCCCCACCGATCTGCTTGGCGATGTCACCCCACACATTGGTGCTCGCGACGACGTTGATGGGGGCGGCGGCTGCCGCGCTCGCGGGCGCACCGGACGGAGTCGTCGACGACGAACCTGTCGACGAGGTGGAGCCGCAGGCGGACAGCACGAGGGTGGTTGCCGCCAGAGCGCCGACGGCGGCGATCCGGGGACGGAAGCGCGGGGTCATGGAGGTCCTCCGGAGTCTTAATGGAAATGAGAATCGTTTCCGATAGACTATAAACCATCCGTCCGCCCCTTGCGCCTGTCACCAGACTGCCGATCGCCTTCCTCCAAAGTCATGCCAGTCCGACAGGTCACCGGCCGGCAGCGGTCGGATGGGCCGTACGGGACATCAGCGATCGCGTGATCGAGTCAGCACCATAATGACAAAGATAACCGTTCCCAACACCACGCGACGTAGGTAGGGATACACGCTTGCCGGAGGTCAAAACTGTCGCGATCACGTGCGACCGCTGGATACCCGGGTTCGCGATGACCCAAGATTTTCCGGGAGCGGGCTGGGCAACCGTGATAGACGACAACTTCAACAAGCAATGGCGCCACGTCCGCGACGGACCCGGGGCGGCCGACGTCGCTACGCACAGCTTCCGCAAGTCGCTCGCCACCCTCATCGACGACGAAGGACTGTCGGCACGTATCGGGGCCGACCACCTGGGCCCCACCAACGTCTCCATGACCCAGGACAAGTACATGAGCCGCGGCCGGGTTCACACTCAAGTGGCTGACCTGCTCGAGCGGCGGGTCAGTGAACCTGATGGCCAACGCAACAGATAATGTCGCCCATGCTTGCCCGCATGAGTATGCATTTCGTACCCTACAGGGATACGATTTACATACTCAAGGAGTGAACATGGCGAAGAACCGCATCACTCCGATACCGCCTGGCCTCACGCAGGCGCCGATGAAGACCATCCGTCCACGCGACGCCAGCGGAATCTATGCCCATCCAAGGGCTCAGTTGGTCCGGCTGAGTGAACGTGGACTTCTTCACCGGGCCGCCGACGGCTATTACATCGTCGTGCCGCAGGACATGGTGGGCCGTGCCTGGACGCCGAGCTTGGAGGCGACGGCAGCGGGCATCGCGTCGGCAATCTACGGTCCAGACGACATCGTCGTGATGGGTCCGAGCGCAGCGCGCCTGCACGCAGCGATTCCCCGCGCTCTGGCGACTGCGACGATCGCCGTGCCTCGCCAGCACCGAGAGATCGAACTGTCGGATCGGCCGGCGGTCGTTCGGTTCATCAAACGCGACACCGCCCGCTTGGACGCCGAGCGCGTCGACACACCCCTGGGGCCGGCGTTGGTGACGACACCCGAACAGACTGTCCTCGACCTTGCTCATCGCCCGCTACTGGGCGACGCCGAAGTCGACGTTCGGTCCGCAGTCGCCGCGCTTTATGCTCGGAGCGACCAGCAACGGTTATCCACCCTCGCAAGGGACCAGCGGCGGATGGCGTCGCTGCGGCGTGCCGAGGCCTGGGCCCAATCGCGAACAGCGATGAACGCGATTCGGTAGCAGCACAATTCGGCGTGTCCATCGAGCAAGTCGAGCGTGACCACCTCATCTCACACGTGCTTGCCTTCCTCGGCACGAGCGTCGGAGACCAGGTCCAGTTCATCGGCGGCACCGCACTGGCACGCACGCACCTACCGGCGGGGCGGCTCAGCGAGGACATCGACTTGATTGCCCTCGACGATCGCAAGCCCGTGCCGGCCGCCGTCGACGCAGCGCTCCCCCGCGCGCTTGCTCGTTCGCATGGTCGGCTCACTCTCGAACCGACGCTGAGCAGCGTGCGAGCACACTGCTGACAATTCTTCGATCGGCTGGCGGGCTCTCCGTGAGGATTCAGCTGCTTTCTGCCCGAGACCGGGTGGTCTGGCCCTCAAGCGGCGCGTGCTCGTCCAGCGCTATACCGACGCCCCCGAGCCGAGTTGCTCGTCCCGAGACTGCCTGCCTTCGCGGCGTCGAAGACGTCGACGTGGGCCGACCGGCAAAGCGCTCGCGACCTCTGGGATCTGTGGGCTCTCGGCGAGGTGGGTGCGATCGACCGACAGGCCGCCGACCTCTTCAAGAGCCACGGACCAACCAACCGGCTTCACCGCCGGCGCGACTGTTCACCGAGGCGCCAACCGACTCCGAATGGCAGGCTCAGCTGGCCGGGCAGACTCGCATCACGATCTCGGCGCGCGAGGCTCTCGAAGCCGTACGGGAGGCGTGGCGTGCGGCCGTCGAAACGCCAGCTGACCAGCGGGGAACAGGGACCACTCCCCTATAAACGATGACCCAAAGAATCTGATCTTGAAAAATAGCCTCTGACGTGGGGCGGGCGGGGCTCGAACCCGCGACCAATGGATTATGAGTCCACGGCTCTAACCGACTGAGCTACCGCCCCGGTGCGCTGACGCGCGGTCCCTATGTTCGCATGCCCCAGCAACCGCGCGTCAGCTGTACACCGGCTGGCCGTCCAGCCCGAGAAGGTACCGCTCGGTGCCCTCCTCTACGCGCGGCACGTCACCGCCGAGGGCGACCGCGATCTTGTTGGTCGCGTTGCGCATCACGTCGAAGGTGATCTCGAGCGCTTCGGCGTCGGAGTAGTGCGCCAGCACCGCGGCAGCGACGTCGTCATCAATTGTTGACGGCGTCCAGATCAGTGCGTCGACGTATCGCAGCGCGGCCTTCTGCCTCTCGTCCAGCAGCGGCGACGTCTCGAAGCGCTCGATGTCGGCGTACATCGACTCCGTCCCGCCGGCGTCCAGCGCGGTGCCCTCGCGCAGCGACTTGCACAGCCGGCAGTTGTGCTGGACCGCTCCGCGCAACCGGACGACCTCGGTGGTCACCGGATCCAACGAGCGCAACGCCCCGACCGTCGGGGCGAACTGGTTGAGCAGCAGGTCGACGGGGTCGGTGTCGCGGTCCCACACGACGGGGTCGACGACGGGCGTGAAGCCGAGCGCGGCCAGGCCCGCCTTCACGCGGGGCACGAAGTCGGCGACGAAGATCAACGCCGTCACCCGAAAGGCGTTGCCGCCCAACGCGGAGAAGAAGGATCCGCGCTGTTCGGCACCGATCATCGAGACGTCGACGGCGAACTGCTCGGCGAACGCGGCGAGCGACGGATCGTCGGCAGCCCGGCCTTCCGCGGCCAGCGCAGGCAGCGACAGCGCCTGTGCACACGTTTCGCGCACCAACGCGTTGACCCCGGCGTCACCGTCCGGAGACAGCGCGATGAGTCGGGTCAGCAGGGTGTAGACCTCGTCGTCCATGCTCGCGATTATTGCGCCTGACTCACCGAGGACATGTGGAAGTCCGGGATTCGCAGCGACGGCATGGCCGCTCGCGTCGCCCAGTCGCCCCATTCGCGCGGCAGGTTGACCTCGCTGACCCCGGCCTCGGTGGCGCGGCGCAGCAGGTCCAGCGGGCTCTCGTTGAATCGGAAGTTGTTGACCGCTGCGGTGACTTCGCCGTCCTCGATCAGGTAGACGCCGTCACGGGTGAGCCCAGTCAGCAGCAGCACTGCCGGGTCGACCTCGCGGATGTACCACAGCGTCGTCAGCAGCAGCCCTCGTTCGGTGCCTGCGACCATGTCGGCCAGGCTCGCCGTGCCCCCGGTCATCAGCAGGTTGTCGGCGGGGACCGCCACCGGTGCCTCGAACTCGGAGGCCGCCGCCCTCGGATAGGCCAGCGCGTTGATCACGCCGTCGCGGATCCAGTCGACCCGGCCGACGTCCATGCCGTCGTCGAAGACCGACAACCGCTCCGACGAACTGGTCTCGGCCACGAACGGCGTGCACTCCAGCCCAGTCGCGGCCGGATCTGAGTACAGCGTCAAACCCAGGTCGGTCAGCTTCTCCCCCACCCGCGTGCCGCCGCCCGGCGCCGACAGCGCGGTGCGGCCCTCCTGAGCGCCACGGCCGTCCATGGTCCATGCCAGGTAGATCATCATGTCGGCGACCGTCGACGGTGGCATCAGCGTCTCGTAGCGGCCGGGCTCGAGTTCGATCGTGCGCCGCGACCAGTCCAGCCGGGTGGACAGATCGTCGAGCATGGAATCCGTTGGTACGGAGACGAAGTCGGGGGTGCTCACACCGGCCCAGGCGCTCGCTCCGTCGCGCTTGGCGTTGATCTCGACCGAACCCGTCGGTTGGGTGAAGCGCCGCCGCAGTCCCGTGGACGTGGCGACGAACGTCGTGTCCAGTTCGTGCCGGGCGAAGCCGTACAGTCGGTCGGTCCC
>JAVRPF010000460.1:0-8433 GCA_032162385.1 Mycobacterium sp. | reverse complement strand
GATGGAGCCGCCGGTGGCGATGGTGTCCTGGCGGCGCATGCCGCGCAGGAAGTCCAGCGCCCGGCGCGCATCCTGGGTCAGGTAGCAGAGGTTGCGTTCGATGCCTGCGCGCTGGTCGGCCACGCGGTGCAACCAGCCCTGGCTGGCCCAGGACTTGATGAGGGTCAGACCGGATTGCTCGCCGCCGGGGCGGCCCAGCTCGTGGAGATCGCGTTCGAGCCGCACCACCAGCTCGGTTTCGGGGATCATGCCACCGCTGAGGTGGCGCTCCATCAGCGTGGCAGAAACGCCCAGGTTCAGGGTGGCCAGCAGGCGGATCGCGGGTGAGCCCTGGATGTCGCGGTTGAGTTCGAGGAGCTCAGCGGCCGACATCGCCGCGTCGTCGTCCACCTGGTTCCCTCCTCGGATGAGTCGTACGTCGGACGGTCCAAGATATGGCACGGCGGCGACATCGGATCGCGTCGAGGGTGAGCGCGGACCGCGTGTCGCTAACGCCCCGCCACAGAGGTCTCAGGAGTTACGTGAGTCCCATTGGTCACTGCCCAGGCGCTGCTTGTCGGGTCACGAGCCCATGTCGAGTTGCAGCCGCTCCGCGAGCGTCGCGCCACCGATTCCGAACGTCTCGGTGACATGGACATGCCCGTCGCCTGTCGGGTCGATGTGGAAGACCCCGTGGTCGGTGTACACCCGGCTGACGCAGCGGAGCCCGGTGAGTGGATAGGTGCACAGCGGAACCAGTTTGGCGGTGCCGTCCTTGGCGAACAGATTCATCATCACGAAGACCTGCTTGGCGCCGATTGCCAGGTCCATCGCGCCACCGACCGCGGGGATCGCGTCGGGCGAGCCGGTGTGCCAGTTCGCGAGGTCTCCGCGTTGACTCACTTGGAAGGCACCGAGCACGCACACGTCGAGGTGACCGCCGCGCATCATCGCGAACGAGTCGGCGTGGTGGAAGTACGATGCCCCTGGCGTTTCGGTGACCGGAACCTTGCCTGCGTTGGTCAAGTCGGGGTCGATGTCATCGCCAAATGCGGCCACGCCCATTCCGAGCATGCCGTTCTCGGTATGCAAGACCACGCCGGAATCCGGCGCCAGGTAGTCGGCCACCAGCGTCGGCTGCCCGATGCCGAGGTTGACGTACGAGCCGGGTGGGATGTCGCGGGCGATGATGGCCGCAAGTTCGTGGCGGTCCAACGGTCCGCGGTCGAGGTGCTCGACCACTGCCGGTCGAGCGCGCACGGTGTCGGTCACGACGCCGCCTCGGTGCGGTGGCCCGACAGCGAAGACAGGTCGACGATGCGGTTCACGAAGATTCCCGGGGTCACCACGGCCTCGGGGTCGATGTCGCCGGGATCGACGACGCGGGCGACTTCGGCGATCACGAGCTTCGCAGCGGTAGCCATCACCGGCCCGAAGTTGCGGGCGGTCTTGCGGTAGACCAGGTTTCCCACCCGGTCACCGATGTGTGCGCCGATCATCGCGACGTCGGCGTGGATGGGGTATTCGAGGACGTAGTCACGGCCGTCGATGGTGCGCACCTCCTTGCCCGCGGCGAGCGGGGTTCCGACGCCGGTCGGACAGAAGAACGCGCCGATACCAGCGCCCGCGGCCCGGATGCGTTCGGCCAGGTTCCCCTGCGGCACCAGCTCGAGGTCCACCTTGCCCGCGTGGTAAAGCGCGTCGAACACGTAGGAATCGGTTTGGCGCGGGAACGAGCAGATCATCTTGGCCACGCGACCGGCGGCCAACAGCGCGGCCAGCCCGGTGTCGCCGTTGCCGGCGTTGTTGCTGACCACGGTGAGGTCGGTGGCCCCCTGCGCGATCAACGCGTCGATCAACGTGGTCGGCATTCCCGCCATTCCGAAACCGCCGATGAGAATCGTTGCACCGTCTCGGATTCCGGTGACGGCGACGCTGGGCGATGTGCAGATGATCGTGCGGCTCACGGCTCACGGCTCACCGCCGTCGGCGTCGATCTCGGAGAGCACACCTGAGGCGATCCGGAAGGCGGTGTTGGAGTCAGGCACCCCGCAGTAGATGGCGGTCTGCATGAGCACTTCCTTGATCTCGTCGTTGCTCAGGCCGTTGCGGCGCGCGGCACGCAGGTGCATCGCCAGTTCCTCGTGGTGGCCGCGGGCGACGAGAGCGGTGAGCGTGATCATCGACCTGCTGCGCCGATCCAGGCCGGGGCGGGTCCAGATGCTGCCCCATGCGTATTCGGTGATGAGCCGTTGGAAGTCGGCGGTGAACTCGGTGGTGGCCGCCGAGGCGCGGTCGACGTGCGCATCACCGAGGACCTCGCGCCGCACCTGCGTCCCCGCGTCATAGACGTCCTCGGTCGTGGGTGTCTGCCGGGGTTCACGCCCCAGCAGGTGCTCCAGGATGAGCTCGGCGACCGGTTTGGCTGCCTCAGCCGGTGCCAGATGGCCGACCCCGTCGAGCACCACCAGCCGGCCGTCCTTCACTCCGGACGCGATGCGCCGCAGCGATTCCGGTGGGGTTGGGACATCCTCGCTGCCTGCGATGGCGAGCACGGGGACGATGATCTCGGCCAACCGGTCACTGACGTCGAAACCGGCCAGCGCCTCACAGACCTGTGCGTATGACTCGGCATCGGCATCGCGCAGGTCCTGAAGAAGCGCCGAGCTGATGTCGGATCGGCGCTCGGCGAAGCCCGGTGCGAACCAACGCTCTCGAGAGCCGTCCAACACCGCCGCGGTGCCCGACGCCCGAACGGTCGCTGCACGTTCCCGCCAGCCCACCGGGGTCCCGACGACCGCTCCGGTGCAGAGCACGGTGGCCGACGCGATCCGATGTGGTGCGTCGAGAGCCAACTGCAAACCGACGCAGCCCCCGACGGAGTCCCCGGCGTAATGGAAGCGAGCGTCCGGTGCCACGTCGCCGACGAGTGCTAGCACCCCGGCGGCAAGGTCGGCCATCGTGAACGGTTCGGTCGTGCCGTTCTCGCCGTGCCCGGGTAGGTCCCAGCCGATGACGTGGACGTGCTCCCGCAGTCGGGCGGCCGCGTCCCGCCAGAGCGAGACGGCCGAGGTCCCCAACGACGGACCGAGCACGAGGAGCCCGCCACTGTCGGGTCCGCCGAAGTCGACGGCAGTGATGCGTGGAATGTTCATGGCGTGCCCTTGAGGTATTTTCCTGCGCGCTCCAGCGCGGCGTCGATCAAATGGTCCGCCGGACCGAGATAGCCCGGAAGCGCTGAGCGGCCGGTCAAGTCGGTCATGCTCCGCTGCTCGGCGAGTATCTCGCCGGCCGACGCCAGGTTGGCCGCGCAACGGGTGGGGTCCACGTGCAACCCGGTGAGCAGTTCGGTGGTGTGCGCGGCGGCAACGACGGTCCGGCGGGCCAGGGTACGCAGCGTGGCCCATTCCGCGTGCCACGCTCCGTCGGATCTTTCGTCGACATTGGTGGCGGACGCGTAGTGCAGTGTGGCGGCCAGCGGTCCTACCGTGAGTGCCGCCCTTCGGATCAGCACTGAGCGCACCGGGTTGTTCTTGTGCGGCATGGTCGATGAGCCGCCGCCACGACCCTCGCCAAGTTCGCCAATTTCGGCGCGGCTACCCGTTGCGACGTCGGCGGCGATGTGTCCCCAGGCGTCGCAGCAGGTGACCAGGGCGTCACCGGCGCGGGTGACGGGGGAGCGGGCGGTCTGCCAGGGCGGCGACGGCGCGAGCCGCAGCGCCGCGGCGAACGCATCGCTCACCCCGATCGCGCCCTCGGCTGATCCGACCAGTTCCGTTGTCGCAGCCAGAGTGCCTGCCGCGCCGCCCATCTGGACCGGTAGTGATGCCCTCAGGTCGGCCAAGGGTTCCGCGGCATCCAGCACGCCCCACAGCCAACGCGACACCTTCACGCCGATCGTGCTCGGGAGGGCTGGCTGGGTCAGCGTGCGCGCGAGCGTCATCGTTCGGCGGTGGGTTTCGGCCAGCGTGGCCATCGTCGTCACTTGGGCGGCGAGTTCGTCGTCGATCCGATGCAGAACATCGCGCACGCACAGCAGCAACCCTGAGTCGAGGACGTCCTGGCTGGTCAGTCCGCGATGCAACCAACGCGCGGTCGGCTCCGCGCTGCGGTGTCGTAGCAGGGCGACCAGGCCACTGACGGGGTTGCCATCGACGTCGGCGCCGCGGGCGATTGTCTCGACGTCGCCGTCGGTCAGGGCGTCGGCAAGCGTGGCTCGGGCGTTGGCCGGGGCGACACCGGTGTCGATGATGAGGTCGAGCCAGGCCTGCTCGACGGTGACCATGGCGGCCAGGAATGCACTGTCGCTCATCAGTTCACCGGCGAGATGGTCACCGGGCCAGAACAGGTCGGTCATGTCAGTGCCCCGGATATCGCAGGAACACCGTCTCGTCGCTGCCCTGCAGGCTGATGTCGAAACGCAGTCCATGGTGATCACGGGTCGCGATCAGGGTGTGGCGGCGTTCTACGGGTACGGATGTCAGCAGCCGGTCGCCGGCGAGGTGGTCGCCCGGTAGGTACGCGCGGGTGAACAGACGGTTGAGCAGCCCGCGGGCGAAGACGGCGACACAGATGTACGGAGCCGAGCCCGGCGTCGTCGGTCCGGGGATCACCGTGGAGAAGCTGTAGTGCCCTTCGTCGTCGGTGCCTGCGCGCCCCCATCCGGTGAAGCTCCAGCCGTCGCGACGCAGTGAACCGGTGGCGCTGGGGATCTCGCCGTCAGCATCGGCCTGCCAAATCTCCAGGAGTGCGTCGGGAACTGGAGTGCCATCGCCGTCGGTGACCACGCCGTGCAGTTGGATCGCTCCGGCGGACCCGGGTGGCACCAGGTGGTTGTCCCCGTCGAACGGCAGAGCGGTTCCGAAGAACGGTCCGATGGTCTGTCCGGGGGTGGCGGTCAGCAGCGTGCTCATCGATGGCCGCTTCCGTTGTCGGAGTTCTCGACAGGGGTACGTGTCGACCCGGTGAGCACGATGTCCCACCGATAGCCGGTCGCCCACCCGTGGGTGGTGAGCTCGTGGTCGTAGCCGGCCACCAGCCGGTCTCGCGCCTTCTGGTCGGTGATGGACTGGAAGATCGGATCCAGCGCGAACAGCGGGTCGCCGGGGAAGTACATCTGGGTGATCATCCGCTGCGTGAATTCGGTTCCGAACAAGGAGAAGTGGATGTGGGCCGGTCTCCACGCGTTGTGGTGGTTCTTCCACGGGTACGGGCCGGGCTTGATGGTGGTGAAGCGGTACCAGCCGGCGTCGTCGGTGAGGCAGCGGCCAACGCCGGAGAAGTTCGGGTCCAGCGGCGCAGGGTGCTGGTCGCGTTGGTGGACGTAGCGGCCGCCTGCGTTGGCCTGCCAGATCTCGACGAGCTGGCGGCGCACCGGTCGACCGTCACCGTCGACGATCCGTCCGGTCACCACCAAGCGCTCGCCAATGGGCTGGCCGCTGTGTTGGATGGTCAGATCGGATTCCAGCTGGTGTACGTCGCGCCCGCCGAAACACGGAGCCCACAGCTCGATACCCTCCGGGTCCGCGCGGTCCAGGTCCTTCGTCGGATGTCGCAGCTGGCTGCTCCGGTACGGCGCGTAATCGAGCCGCGGCTGAGTCTCCTCGAAATGACCCTGCCGATAGGCACATTCGATCGCCGCGACTTCTGCGCTGATCCGAGCCTGGCTCGCCAGTCCGTTGGCCGTACTGCCGGCGATCAGTGCTGTCACAGTGGATACCGTATCGGCGAAGCGCGACAGCAGGGCAGGGTAATATTCCGCTCAGCGGAAGGATGGGCACTTGGCGGGAAACACGTCGACGCCGGGCGTCAGTGTGGCGGCACGATTGCTGGCGATGATTGGGGCGTTCGACGAGAAGCATCGCAGCCTCACGCTGACCGAACTTGCCCGCCGGGCAGGCGTTCCCGTCCCCACCGCCCATCGGTTGGCCGGGGAGATGGTGATGGGTGGGGCGCTGCAGCGGCGCGACGACGGCCGCTACGTCGTTGGCCGCCTGCTGTGGGAAGCCGGTCTGGTCGCCACGATCCAGGGGACGCTGCGGCAGGTCGCCGAGCCATTTCTGCACGATGTGTATGCCGCTACCTGGGCCACTGTCCACCTTGCCGTTCGCGATGGCGACGAGGTGCTTTATCTGGAGCGAATGATGGGCCGCGCTTCGGTGCCCATCGTCAGCAGTGTGGGCAGCAAGCTGCCGATGCACTGCACGGGCGTGGGCAAGGTCCTTCTTGCCCACGCGCCCCCCGATGTGCTCGCGCGGGCGCTGGGCGGAATGAGCCGGATCACGCCGTACACGATCGTGTCTGCGTCGGTGCTTACCGCACAGTTGCAACGAATTCGGCGCGAGGGGGTCGCGACGACGAACGAAGAGATGTCGCTGGGTGCATGCTCGCTGGCCGTCCCCGTCGTGCAGTCTTCCGATGATGCCGTCGTGGCCGCGATCGGCGTCGTGGTGCCCACCCTGAAGCGTGATCGCCAGCGGCTGCTCGGGGCCCTACAGGTCGCCGCGCGAGGCATAGGCCGTGCGTTGTGACGCCGGGCGGACTCGCAGTCATCCGCTGCCGTCAATGAGCGACCAGTAGTTCCGTTCGCGCTCAGTCAGCTCGTTCGACGTGATCGCACCGAAGGCGGCGGCCTCGCGGGCGAACCGTGCCGGGGCGTCGGGCAGCGCGTCCTGGCCCTCGAGTCGGAAGCAACTCGGCGCGAGGGGGCCGAACAAGAGGGCGCGGCGTAGGTCCGGCCAATTCTCGAGGTGCGGCTCGACACCGGCGGCGCGGGCGAAGGTCAGGGCCGCCAGGTTCATTCGAGTCTTCTGGGACGTCCCCCGCCTGGAGCGATAGGCATCGATCGACTGCCGGTGGGCGGACTCACTCACCGCCGGAATCGCGCCGCCCCACAGGTAGGCGATCCACCTGGCCTGCAGTTCCAGCGGCACGAAGTATCCGCCCGACTGGTCCCACATACCCATGAAGGCCAGCCCTTCGAGGTCGGGGTGAAACGTGTAACGATCTGCGTCAAGGTGCACCGCATCGAGGTCGAGGACCGCCCGGATGTCCTCACCGAGAAACGGCATGCACAGATCGAAGCCGGTGCCGAATACGATCCCGTCGAACTCCTCGGCACACCCGTCGATGAAGGTCACGGTCGAGTCGGCGACGGATTCCATCCATGGACGCACCGTGATCCGGCCCTCCGCGACGAGGGGCAGGTACTGCTGGTTCAGGGTGACGCCTGCGGCGAAGAGCGACGGGTCGGGCGCCGGGGCGCCGTACTGCTGCGGGCTCCCTCCTGCCTCGACCACGATCTCCTTCAGCTGTCGGTCGATCTCCGTTGCCGGCAGGCGCTCGCTCGCCAGGGCTCCGTATCGGGTGAAGATCCGGTGGTCGGAGGGGACACCGGCGGCGAATTTCGGCAGAACGTAGCGCTGTCGGCGCTGGGTGACCACGACGCGGGCTGCGCCGAGGTGAGCGAGTTCGACCGCGATCTCAAGCGCGCTGACCGCGCAGCCCGCGACGAGAACACGCTTGCCGAGATACGAGGAGGGCTCCCGATAGTGGTAACTGGAGATCACTCCCGCCGACCCGGCGAATGTGTCGAGGCCAGAAACTTCTGGGATCGCGGGCGCATGGAACCTGCCGCTGGCCACCACCACTCGGTCGAAACGCATGTACCTACCGGAGTGCGCCACCAGCCATCCGGCATCGTCTCGGGTAAGGAGCTCCACCCGGGTGTCGAACCGGATGCGCGAGTCGATTCCGAACGCCTCGGCATAGCGATGCAGGTAGCCGAGGATGTCGCGGTTGGATTGGTAGACGAGGTCACTGTCGTGGGCCAGGTCGCTGAAGGCGGTCATGACGCGGCTCGTGTTGGTGCGCATGGTCGGCCACACACCGCTGCGGCCATCAAGGCCCGTCCACTGACCGCCCAGCATCGGACCCTGCTCGAAGATCGTCGGCTCGAATCCCTGTGAGAGCAGCCAACGTGCCGCGATCAGCCCGCCCGGCCCTGCCCCGATCACGGCGACGCTTCCCGTCATCGGGGAACTGTCGCACGGTGCCGACGAGACTGCTACGGCTTTGTCACGAATCCGCCGGCCGCAACCTCGGCGATCCCCGCCGCTGCCGCGGATCGGTCGAGGTAGGTACCGCCCGGCACCCGAGGGACGAGGGCCTCGTCGAGGTCGTAACGCAGCGGCACCCCGGTGGGGATGTGCAACGAGCGCACCTGCTCCGCCAACAGGTCGTCGAGGATCATGCACAGTGCTCGAAGTGAGTTGCCGTGCGCGACAACGAGGGTGACTCGGTCGGCGGCCAGGTCGGTGGCGATCGCGTTCCGCCAGTAGGGGAGCAGTCGCGTGCGTACGTCGGCGAGTGATTCGGTGGTCGGCAGCTCGTCCGCGGGCACTTCGGCGTAGCGCGGATCGCGGACCGGATGGGTGGGGTCGTCGTCGCCGATGG
>JAVRPF010000459.1:0-6829 GCA_032162385.1 Mycobacterium sp. | reverse complement strand
CGACGGTTTCGTCATCGTCGACAACCTCGTCTCGAACGAGCTCATGGATCGCGTGGCCGAGGAGCTCGAGGAGCACATCGACATCACGCCGACGGGCAACGACGACTTCATCGGACGGATGACCCGGCGAACCGGCTCGCTCATCCCGCGCTCGCCCGCCAGCCGCGAGCTCATCACCCACCCACTGGTGCTCGACACCACTGCGGACATGCTGTCCAAGGCCACGGTGTACCAGCTACACCTGACCCAGGTGATCTCGGTGCTCCCCGGCGAGACGGATCAGCCGTTGCACCGCGACGAGCTTGCCTGGGACTTCTTTCCCTTCCCTCTCGACTACGACGTTCAGTGCAACACCATGTGGGCGATGACCGACTTCACCGTCGAAAACGGTGCCACCCGACTGGTTCCGGGGAGTCAGCTCACCGAGGGAAAGCAGACCTATCCCGATGAGGCCGTCGTGCGCGCCGAGATGGAACGTGGCTCGGTCTTCTTCTACTCGGGCAAGGTCTACCACGGCGCCGCCGCCAACAATTCGGACGAGGTGCGCCAGGGGATCAACATCACCTACTGCGTGGGCTGGGTCCGCCAGGAGGAAAACCAGTATTTGTCCACGCCCATCGAGGTAGCCCGGACGCTCGACGACGATCTGCTCAAGCTGATGGGTTACCAAATGGGTGGACTGGCCGTGGGATACATCCGCGACTTCGAAGACCCCATGGTCGCCATCCGTGACGACATGCCCAAGCAGCAGTACGAGTTCGCTTCGCTGACGAAGAAGACCGACCACCTCAACTCGGATCTGATGGATACGTTCCACGAAAGCATGATCGGTGCCGAAACCCCCGCCGCCGCAGGGGGAATGCCATGATGATCTACCCGATGACGGCCCTGCGTCCGGACAGTCGGCGCTCGGCGTAGGCGCGACCCGCCTCGGGGTCGTCAACGACGTAACCGACGATGTCGGCCAAGGTGTTGATACGGCCGGCGCCACCCCAGGTGCCGTCGGGAATCTCGTTGGTGAACACCCACACCCGGTTCGGGTCGTGGGGATGCGCAGCCCCTTCGGCGCGCAACACCGCATCGGTCACCTCGCGCACGATGGCGGCGCGGCGCTCGTCGTCGAACTGGCCCTCCGGCACCGACGCGACGATCCGGTAGCGAGGTTCGGCCGCCGGCTTGCCTGCGACGTAGACAGTGGTGGGTCGATGCAGGAACACCCAGGCAATGGCCCTGGCCCGTGGATCGGTCGGATCGGCGCCTTCGTGGCGCAACAACAGGTCGGTCAGCTCGGACATCAACGCCTGTTCGGCATCCTGCGAGAGCGCGCCGGTGGGAATGTAGGCATCGAGCATGGGCATCGGTCGTACCTCCCGCGATTCAGTGCTGGGTTTATTCCGTAAACCTAAGTCGTTGGGTTTATAAAGTCAACCCAGCTAGCATCTACTGGTATGCACAACCAACGGTTCCGCTACGGCTCGGCCAATTGTTCGATCGCACGGACGCTGGGCGTGGTCGGCGAGAAGTGGACCCTGCTCGTCCTGCGCGAGGCCTTCTACGGAGTGCGGCGCTTCGATGACATCCACGCCGCGCTGGGGTGTGCGCGAAACCTGCTCGCCGCGCGGCTGAAAACGCTGGTGGCGCACGGGATTCTGGAGCGCGTCGAATACCAGGACGACCGTGGTCGCGGCCGCTACGAGTACCGGATGACCGACAAGGGCCGTGACCTGTTCCCCGCAGTGGCGGCATTGATGCAGTGGGGTGACCGTTGGACCGCGGACGAGGCGGGCCCCGCGGTGCGGCTCACCCACCGCGACTGCGGCGAACCGGTGTCCGTGCAACTCACCTGCGACGGCGGCCACGCCCGGCTCGATGCCCGCGCTGTCGAGGCGACGCCGGGGCCGGGAGCACTCGAGATCGCCTGAAGGTCAGACCGTGGCGGCGTCAGCGTCTACTACTTGGCCGCGTTCTTGATCATTTCCTGGGCCATCTCGACCGCCTGGTCCTTGATGCCGAAGGCGCACGCCCACGTCTCGACCGTCACGTTGGACACCAGCGACAGCGCGTGCTGGCACTGCCAGCCGCCGGAGTCCTCCTGCATGGTCACCTGGGTGAGCAGGTCGTCCTTGGCGCCGACGTCGTCGACCTCCCAGATGTAACTGGACTCGGAGTCGTCGACGGCCACCGAAAAGCCGCCGCACTGCTCCCAGTTGGACTTGGAGTCGTCGACGAACTTCTTGGCGTCGTCCGCCGCGGGATAGAGCACCACCGTCTGCTGCACCCAGTGGTCCTTGTTGTCTCCTGGTTCGCGAGAGACCTGGTCGCGGACGGCCGTCCAGTCGCTTCCGTCGTAGACCTTCTCCTCGGCACCGAAGATCACTCCGAGGCAGTCGGGGTCGGAGACGGCGTGTGAGTTGTCCGACATCCCTGCCGTCTCGTCGACCACCTCCATGTCGGTGGAGCCGAGGATGGAGTTGATCTCGTCGATGGTGAGCATCACGTCGGCGAGTTGCGCTTCCTTCAACGGCGCGACGTCGAGCGGGGCGGCATCCTTGTCGCGCAACGCGTTGCCCGAAACGGTGGTGGTGCACCCCGACAACAACACCGTCATCGCGACGGCGACACAAACCACAGACGCGCGGGCCACCGCACCGATGGGCGTCGCCGGGCCATGTTTCATCGGGCCTCTCATCGGGTCATTGTGACCGACGGAGAGTCGCAATGCGCCCTTTCGGTCACCGAACGCGCCGTGGCATGCCGCTACTTCTTCGGCTTGTCGCTGGTGACGTCGGAGGACAGCGCCGCGACGAAGGCCTCCTGCGGGACTTCGACCCGCCCGATGGTCTTCATCCGCTTCTTGCCTTCCTTCTGCTTCTCCAGCAGCTTGCGCTTGCGGGTGATGTCACCGCCGTAGCACTTGGAGAGCACGTCCTTGCGGATGGCCCGGATGTTCTCGCGGGCAATGATTCTCGAGCCGACTGCAGCCTGGATTGGCACCTCGAACTGCTGGCGCGGGATGAGCTCCTTGAGCTTGGTGGTCATCTTGTTGCCGTAGGCAGGCGCGGAGTCCTTGTGCACGATGGCGCTGAACGCGTCCACCGGCTCGCCCTGCAACAGGATGTCGACCTTCACCAGGTCGGCCTCCTGCTCACCGGCCTCCTCGTAGTCGAGGCTGGCGTAGCCGCGGGTGCGCGACTTCAGCGAGTCGAAGAAGTCGAAGATGATCTCCCCCAACGGCATCGTGTAGCGCAGTTCGACGCGCTCGGGTGAGAGATAGTCCATGCCGCCCAGCTCGCCGCGGCGGGACTGACACAGCTCCATGATGGTGCCGATGAACTCACTGGGGGCGATCACCGTCGTCTTCACCACGGGCTCGAAGACGGCGCGGACCTTGCCGTCCGGCCAGTCCGAGGGATTCGTCACGATCAAATCGGAACCGTCGGCCCCTCCTTCTACCTCGACCCGGTAGACGACGTTCGGCGAGGTGGAGATCAGGTCGAGGTCGAACTCGCGCTCGAGGCGTTCGCGGGTGATCTCCATGTGCAGCAGGCCCAGGAAGCCGCAGCGGAAACCGAACCCGAGGGCCACGGAGGTCTCCGGCTCCCACACCAGCGCCGCGTCGTTGAGCTGCAGCCGCTCGAGCGCGTCGCGCAGATTCGGGTAATCCGAGCCGTCCACCGGGTAGAGGCCGGAATACACCATCGGCCGGGGTTCGCGGTAGCCGGTCAAGGCCTGAGTGGCACCGTTGCGCGCGGTCGTGATGGTGTCACCGACCTTCGACTGCCGGACGTCCTTCACCCCGGTGATCAGGTAGCCCACTTCGCCGACGCCGAGCCCCACGCTCGGCTTGGGATCGGGTGAGACGATGCCCACTTCAAGGAGTTCGTGCGTGGTGCCGGTCGACATCATCTTGATCTTCTCGCGCGGGCTGAGCTTGCCGTCGACCACCCGGACGTAGGTGACGACGCCGCGATAGATGTCGTAGACCGAGTCGAAGATCATCGCTCGCGCGGGCGCGTCGGCGTCGCCGACCGGCGCGGGGATCAGTCGGACCACCTCGTCGAGCAGCTCGCGGACCCCATGCCCAGTCTTGCCCGAAACGCGCAGTACGTCGTCGGGTTCGCACCCGATGATGTGCGCGATCTCACCGGCGTAGCGGTCGGGATCGGCGGCGGGCAGGTCGATCTTGTTGAGCACCGGGATGATCGTCAGGTCGCGGTCGAGCGCCAGATATAGATTCGCCAGCGTCTGCGCCTCGATGCCCTGAGCGGCGTCGACCAGCAGCACCGCACCTTCGCAGGCCTCCAGCGCGCGCGACACCTCGTAGGTGAAGTCGACGTGCCCTGGCGTGTCGATCAGGTGCAGGACGAACTCTTCACCATTGACCTCCCAGGGCAGGCGCACGTTCTGCGCCTTGATGGTGATGCCACGCTCACGCTCGATGTCCATCCGGTCCAGGTACTGCGCGCGCATGTCCCGGTCCGCGACGACGCCGGTGATTCCCAGCATTCGATCAGCCAGCGTCGACTTGCCGTGGTCGATGTGGGCGATGATGCAGAAGTTCCGGATCTGCGCCGGCGCAGTGAACGTCTTGTCGGCGAAACTGCTGATGGGAATCTCCTGGTCGGGCGGGGCTCACGCGAAGTCGGGGGCGCTACCAGGGTATCGAGCAACCGACGCGACGACACAATCGTGGCTCGCACCTATGCTCGAAATCATGGCGTCGCAGTGGAGTCCGTGGCAACGGATTCTGAAGAGCACTGAGCACCTGGTGTTCAACGAGGCACCGAAGTTGATCCGGCAGCTGCCAAAGGCCGACAGCCTGCAGCGCGGCATTCAGCAGGGCCTCAAGATGGGCCTCGACGCCGGCCTCAGCGCGCTCGCCGGGGCGTCGGGCGAGGTGCAGCCGGCGATCACCACCGGGCGGCCGGTCACCGAAAGCAGCGTCCCCACCGCCCACCGCGCGCGCAAGGTCGTCTACTCCCCCGATCTCGACGGCCGGGCCGACCCCGGCGAGATCGTGTGGACCTGGGTGGTCTACGAGGACGATCCGACCCGCGGCAAGGACCGCCCGGTGCTGGTGGTGGGCCGTGACAGCGCCACGCTGCTTGGGCTCATGCTGTCCAGCCAGGACCGCCACCACGCCGACCGCGACTGGGTCGGGATCGGCCGCGGCGACTGGGACTACGAGGGCCGGGCGAGCTGGGTTCGGTTGGACCGGGTGCTCGACGTTCCCGAGGAGGGCATCCGGCGCGAGGGCGCGGTCCTCGACCGCGACACCTTCGAGGTGGTCGCCACGAGATTGCGGGCTGAGTACTCCTGGAGCTGACGGCCGCGAGCGTCAGCGCGGCGCCCGCCACATCGGAACCAGGCTGGGGCCGGCGACGCCATCTCGGCCGGGCAGCTCGATCTCACCGGTGACCTCGAAGCCGAACCGCTGGTAGTAGGGCACGTTGTCCGGGTTGCTGGACTCCAGGTAGGGGGGCGCGTGCTCGGCGTCGCAGCGGTCCAGCCGCGACCGCATCAACACCTGACCGAACCCCTTGCCGCGCACCGCAGGGTCGCTGCCGATGACCGCCAGATACCAGTGCGGCTCCTCCGGGTGGGCCTTCTTCATGAGCTCGGTGATCTCCAGGCCCTTGCGCAAGGACGTGCCGAACGCCAGCAGCAGCCTCGGCATTGCCCGCAACTCCTCGGCACGGGTGTGCTCCCACTGTCCCGGCGGATCCCACAACGCGGCACCGCCGATGCCGTCGCCGTCGGGCGCGACCTCGGCGCCACCGCGGGACAGGTGGTGATACCGGGTCAGCGCCGCGAACAACCGGTGCAGCCTGCGTCGGCGCAGGTCGGCGTCCGGCAGCATCCAGCACATCACCGGGTCGTCCAAGAATGCCCGGCCCAACGTCACCGACAGGGCGTTGATGTCGGCGCGGGTGGCGGGTCGAGCCGCGACGCTGTTCACGCCGTCAATCTTCCCCGGTCGCTGCGCTCCTGCCCTTTGATCACAGACGATTCACCCCTGGGTGATGTAGGCCTCCAACTGCTCCTGCTGGGTCTGCAGTTCCTCCATGCGCGTCTTCACCACGTCCCCGATGCTGACGATTCCGGCCAACTCGCCGCCTTCGATCACCGGCACGTGGCGCACCCGGTTCGTGGTCATCAGCGCACTGAGGCTGTCCACCGAGTCGGTCGGCGTGCAGGTGATCACCTGGGCAGTCATGATCTCCGACACCGGCCGGTCGAGAAGCTCGACGCCGAACTCGTGCAGCTTGCGCACCACGTCGCGCTCCGAGACGATGCCGACCAGTCCGAGGGGACCGACCACCACCATCGCCCCGATGTTGCGTGTGACGAGCCCGTCGAGGAGCTCGCTGACCGTCATGTCCGGGGCTACGGTCGACACCGAACCACCCTTGTTCTTCAACACGTCTGAGATCCGCACTGGGGCGCCTCCTTTTTGTGACATGACTCACATCGAGTTACCACCAAAATACCCCCCGTTGACAGCCAAGGAACAGATTCTCGGCCGAGCCGGTTGCACGGGGCTGTTGACCGCAAACGACAGAAAAGAGCGTTTGATGACCGAAACCGTCACACTCGGTGATGAATTGACAGTCAGCGCAATCGGTTTCGGCGCGATGGCGTTGACGCCGGTGTACGGCGAGGTGGACGACGACAATTCCCTGGCCACGCTGCACCGCAGCATCGACCTGGGGGTCACGTTCATCGACACCGCCAACGTGTACGGCGGCGGTGCCAACGAGCGGCTGATCGCCCGACTGCTCGCCGACCGCCGCGACGAGGTGACGCTGGCGACCAAGTTCGGCATCGT
>JAVRPF010000458.1:0-4603 GCA_032162385.1 Mycobacterium sp. | reverse complement strand
CGCGTTACTGCGTGGCGGCGCCGGTGTGGCAGCGGCAATGGGCTACACGCTGGCCGGCGAAGCAGCGGCCGATCCGCTGCCGATCGAGCCCTGGATGCAGATTCCGGGTTCGCTGCCGCGCGACGCCAACGGCGTACCCCATCTCGAATACGATACTCCCTCGCGGTTCGAGAGCCATGTCGTGCGCCGCGGGGTTGGGTCGAAAGACAATATCAATATCCCCGAAGTCGGTACTGTGCGTACGCCACATCATCTGCTGACCGGGACGATCACGCCGAGCGGATTGCATTTCACGCGTTTGCACACCGGCATCCCAGACATCGACCCGGCCAAACACCTCCTGCTGATCCAAGGCTTTGTCAAGCGGCCCCTGATCTTCGATCTGGAAACACTCGCGCGTTATCCTATGGAATCGCACATCTACTTCCTCGAATGTGGCGGCAACAGCGAGACGATGTACGACGAACATCCCGCCCAGGTCGGGGTGCAGCGTCTTCATGGCCAAGTCTCCTGCTCCGAATGGACCGGTGTGCGGCTCGCGGTACTGATGGAGGAAGCCGGCGTCGATCCGAAAGGCAAATGGATTCTCGCCGAGGGAGCCGATGCCTCCGGCATGACCCGCAGTGTTCCCATGGAAAAGATCATCGATAACGCCATGCTCGCGCTCTATCAGAACGGCGAGCGCGTGCGGCCGTCGAACGGCTATCCCATGCGCCTGTTCCTGCCGGGCTTCGAAGGCAACATGAACGTCAAACATCTGCGCCGGATCAAGGTCCTCGAGGGGCCGACCATGAGTCGCGACGAGACGTCGAAATACACGATGACGAGGCCGGGCGGGAAATCGACGCAGTTCAATATGGTGATGGAAGCGAAATCGATGATCACGCATCCCTCGCCGGACTTGAAGCTTAAAGAGCCTGGCCTGTACCAGCTTTCGGGTCTTGCCTGGTCGGGCTACGGATCGGTCGCAAAGGTTGAAGTTTCCGCCGACGGCGGCAAGAGCTGGGCAGAAGGGGCCCTCCAACAGCCGGTGCGCCGACTGGCATTGGTCCGGTTCAACATGCCATGGCGCTGGGATGGTGGACCGGCGCTGCTGCAGAGCCGCGTTACTGACGACACCGGATATGTGCAGCCGACCCGGGCCAAGATGATGGCGACGCGTGGTGCATGGGCTAATTACCACGGCAACTGCATTACGACCTGGAGCGTGCTGCCGACCGGCGAGGTGAAACATGTCTATGTATAAACATACTATGTTCCTGATTGCGGTCGCGCTGGCTTCCAGTACCGTGCTGGCCGACGAGAGCCCGAATCTCGGACGCGCGGCCACGCCGGAAGAGATCGCGTCCTATGACATCGACGCCTCGCCCGACGGCTCTGGCCTGCCACCGGGAAGCGGTACGGCGAAGCAAGGCGAAACGGTCTATGCCGAGAAGTGTATGAGTTGTCATGGCCCGAAAGGGCTCAATGGCCCGGTCATGCAACTGGTTGGCGGCACCGGCACCATTGGGGTGGAGCAAAAGCCGCTGAAGACGGTCGGCAGCTTCTGGCCCTACGCTACGTCGGTGTTCGCCTATACCCGGCGTTCGATGCCCTATTACAACACGAAGTCGTTGAGCAATGATGAGCTTTATGCGGCGACTGCTTATGTCCTTTACCTCAACAGCTTGGTCGGCGAGAACGACGTGATGAATGCACAGACACTGCCGAAGGTGCGGATGCCCAACGGGAACGGCTTCACACCGTTCAAGCGCGGCGATTGACGCAACGAGGTCGCCTCGCTCCCGCCGTCACGGCTCGTTCGCGAATGTAAGCCGCCCGGTTGGCCGCAACGTCTTCACATCGTAGGTGCGCGCTTCGATCGCGCCGTCGATATCGACACCGACAACGACACGGTCGTCGGCAGCCGAAATCGACACCACGCGCGCGCCCTTCGGCAGCAATGCCGTAACCTCTACCGGCGGCACGCTTCCCTCGGACTTGAAAACACGGTAGCCGATGACACCGAGGACCGCGGCAATGGCGACCAGCGTCGTTGCGCCGGCAACCGCCATCATCAGCCGCACCCTCGACATGAGGGCTGCGGCGGCCGGATCCACGGCATCGTCATCCGAAACGGGTGTGTTTATGGCTTCGGACCTGAGGCGCGCGGAAGTCATCATCTCGGCCGCTGACGGTGGCGGCCGGATCGACCGCCTGCTCGCGGCCTCCATCTCGGACCTTTCACGCTCACGGCTCAAGACGCTGATCCTCGCAGGACAAGTGGCAATCGGCGGCCGCACGATCCGCGATCCCGGTCATCGCGTCAACGCCGGCGATGTAATCGTCGTTACCGTGCCGGCCCCGGAACCGGCCGAGCCGCAGGGCGAACCCATAGCACTGAACGTGGTTTTCGAAGACGACCAGATCATTGTGATCGACAAGCCCCGCGGCCTGGTCGTCCATCCTGCCGCCGGCAACTGGTCGGGCACCTTGGTAAACGCTCTCATCGCCCATTGCGGCGCCAGCCTGTCGGGGATCGGCGGGGTGATCCGCCCGGGTATCGTGCATCGCCTCGATAAGGACACCACCGGCCTCATGGTGGTCGCCAAGACCGACCGCGCTCACAGGGCGCTGGCAGCCCAGTTCGCCGACCACGGCCGCAGCGGTCCCCTGCGACGAGGCTATCTGGCCCTCGTGTGGGGCGCCCCCGACCGGCCTAAAGGGACCATCGACCAGCCGATCGACCGCCATTCGCATGCGCGCGACAAGATGTCGGTCCGCGCGGGCGGCCGCGAGGCCGTGACCCATTGGGAGGTGCTGAAGCGCTATCCGGGCCCAGATGGCAAGGTCGTTGCCAGCCTGCTGGCCTGCCGGCTGGAAACCGGGCGGACCCACCAGATTCGGGTACATTTGGCCCATATTGGGCACCCGTTGCTGGGCGATAACGTTTACGGTCCGGGCTTCAAGACTAAGGCCTCTCGGCTGGCACCCGCAGCCGCCGAGGCGCTCCAATCCCTTGGAAGACAGGCCTTGCATGCTTATCTATTAGCGGTCGAACACCCGAAGACCCGAGAATCGGTGGAGTTCCGCTCGGAACTACCTGCCGACCTTGCTCGTTTAGAGCGTAGCCTCGGTGCACAGGTCCCAGTGGGCTGACTGCGAAAACCTATTCCGGTCAAAGACTTGTCAACTTCCCAATGGGGTCACGGCGACGTGACGCCGAGTTGTCTTTCGTCGAACCCCCTTGTCCTGTATGTTGCTATGCAATCGCATTTCGCGGTTGCACAACAGGGCGCCGACGGCTCGGAAGCGTCGGGTGCCAATCGCCCGCCGATCATCGGGGGCAGAAGTATGGAGGGCGCTAAAATGGCCCGCGCTGCAGCACTACCAATCCTGACGGCTGAGTCCGGCCTCTCACGATATCTCGAAGAAATCCGTCGGTTCCCCATGCTGGAACCGCAGCAAGAATACATGTTGGCCAAAAGCTGGCGCGAGCATGGCGACCGCGACGCGGCGCACAAGCTCGTCACCTCCCATTTGCGCCTCGTTGCCAAGATTGCCATGGGCTATCGCGGCTATGGGCTGCCGATTTCGGAGATCGTGTCCGAGGGTAACGTCGGCCTCATGCAGGCGGTCAAGCGCTTCGAGCCGGAAAAAGGCTTCCGTCTGGCCACCTATGCCATGTGGTGGATCAAGGCGGCCATTCAGGAATACATCCTGCGCTCGTGGTCGCTCGTGAAGATGGGTACCACCGCGAACCAGAAGAAGCTGTTTTTCAATCTGCGTAAGGCCAAGAGCAAGATCTCCGCACTGGAGGAAGGTGACCTGCGGCCCGATCAGGTCAAGGTCATCGCCAAGCGACTCGGTGTTACCGAGCGCGATGTCGTCGACATGAACCGCCGCCTTGGCGGCGACGTGTCGCTCAACGCTCCGATCCGTGAGGAAGGCGATTCCGGCGAGTGGCAGGACTGGCTGGTCGATGACACCACCGACCAGGAGACTCGGCTCGCCGAAAGTGAGCAGGCGAGCAACCGCCGCAAGGCTCTAGGCGAGGCACTCACGGTGCTCAATGACCGCGAGCGGCGCGTCTTCGAGGCGCGGCGGCTCGCCGACGACCCGGTCACGCTTAAGAACCTTGCTTCGGAGTTGTCTGTGTCGCGGGAGCGGGTGCGCCAGATCGAGGCGCGCGCCTTCGAGAAGGTGCAGCAGGCGATGAAGAACCAGATTACCGCGATCGAAGCGCCAAATGCCGCTCTTGGCTAGCGATGGTGGCTTGACCGACTTGGAACGGAGGGCCGACGACACTGATACAGGAACGGGTTGCTATAGCAGCTACTAGTCGCTCCCCGACTTGCATCAAGACACTGCTGGAACGTGTGGTAACTGCAGTCACGTCCGTAAGACAGCGAGCACCTGGGGGTGCAATATCCAGATGAGCTGTAGTCCTGCGAATAGGCGGGGCCGCCCAACATTAAAACGACTGCTATTGCCACATAACGCATGATCATTCGGACTCTCCGATGCACCATATTGGACGCACGATGGTATCCACCCTGAGCTAGGATCCTAGCGACCGCAGATCAGCAACCAACTCGATCGAAACTGCCGAAATCGCTCCTTC
>JAVRPF010000457.1:0-17991 GCA_032162385.1 Mycobacterium sp. | reverse complement strand
GGGCATGCATCCGTCCATCGTCGCTCATCGAGGCCGGTGGACCCGCATCGTGGTACAGATTGATACCCAACGGTTGCCTTCTTTCTGCACGGGCCGGGTACCGCAAAATCTCCGCTCTTGACGGCGTTGCCGAGATGCGACGATGGCCTGGGGGGAAACCGAGTGATGCCGAGTCCATCAGCCGACGTTTCGACGACTTTTGACGAGCATCTGACGCGATTCGCTGAGACCGCACCGATGCCGCAGTTGTCGCCGATCATCGCTTGTCTTCGACGTCCGATCGGGGTTGCGGTGGCTGGCCGGGCCGGGGTGGGCCGCGACACGGTGGCCGCCGCACTCCGGTACCACCGCGTCGCCGTCGCCGCCGATCCCGCTGCAGCAGACGTCCGGGTGCTGGTAATCGCCGAAGCGCTCAAGCCGGAGGAGCGGGCGATGGCTGCGACCGGCCTGCCGACGCTCATCGTGCTGAACAAGGCCGACCTGACCGGATCGCGATCCGCCGGCGCGCTGCCGAACGCCCACTGCAGGGCGGCCGACGTGCAACAGCGCACCGGGACGCCGACCGTCGCCATGGTCGGTCTGCTGGCCGCGACGACGGCGCTCGACGACGATCTCGTCGATGCGCTGCGCACGCTGGTGAGCACGACCGCCGACCTCGGTTCCGTCGACGCCTTCGTCCAAGGCGATCACCCCGTCGGCCGCGACGTCCGGACGCGTCTGCTCGAGCGCCTTGACCGGTTCGGCATCGCGCACGCCGTGCTCGCCCTGGCCCGCGGCGCCGACCCCGCCACGCTGCCGACGCTCTTGCAACGGCTGAGCAACGTCGACGCCGTACTGGCCCGGCTCAGCGCGTCCGCCGCCCCGGTCCGATATCGACGTCTTCGAGCGGTGTTGGCCGAGATGCATTCGCTGGCAGTTCAATTGGGCGACGAAGGCTTGCTTGGGCTGCTGAACTCCGACGCCGCCGTGCTGGCCACGATGTCCGCGGCCGTCGACGTCGTGGAAGCCGACGGCATGCGTGTCGACCCCGGTGACCATCCCGACGCGCACCGCCGCCGTGCCGTGCAGTGGCGGCGGTACGGCCGCGGGCCCGTCGATGTGCTGCACCGCAGTTGCAGCGCCGACATCACCCGCGGATCGCTGCGACTGCTCGACGGCCACCGGTGACCGCGGCGAGCCGCATCATCGCGGTGGTCGGACCGCCGTCGGCCGGCGTCTCCGGCCTGGCCGCGGCGCTGGCGGATCGCCTGCCCGAACACGCGGTCGTCGAGGCGCTCGGGACGACCGCACCCGATGCGGTGGTCGTCGTCGCTTCGGCCGTCGCACCGCTGGCCGACTCCGACGTCGACCTGATCGAACGGGCCGCGGCCTGCGTCGATCTGGTGATCGCTGCGGTGTCCAAGATCGACACCCACCGCGGGTGGCGTGACGTGCTGGCCGCCGACCGCGCACTGCTGGTCCGCCGGGACGAGCGCTATCGGCAGGTGCCGTGGGTAGGGGTGGCCGCGGCCCCCGATCTCGGTGAACCCAACGTGGACGAACTGGTCGACACGTTGCGAACCTGCCTGACTCGGCCGGAATTGGACCAGCGAAACCGGCTGCGGGCCAACGTGTTCAAGGCATCTCTCGCACGCGCTCGTCGCGACGGTGGGGTCCGTGGGCGCCGGTTGTCGAGATCGGCGGATATCCTTGCCGTGCGGGGCGGAATCCAGCGTGCCCGCCTGACGCTGCTCTACCTCGTGCGCCGACGGTGCGCGGCGATCGGCGCCGAGCTGCGGGCGGAGGCGGCAGAACTGCCGCGTGGCGCGACGGCGCGGTTCGGCGACGGGGTGCGCGATGCCGTGGCCGACTTCGCTGCGGAGGTGGACGCGGCCATCGGCCGAGTCGTCGACGACGTCGCACGCGCGCTCGCGCTGACGCCGCCCGTTCCGCCGGCTGCACCGCCACCGCCGCCTCTGCCCCTGCCACGACCGTCGTCGCGTCGGCTGGAGACCCGGCTGATGATGGTGCTCGGTGGCGGCTTCGGCCTCGGGGTGGCACTGACGCTGAGCCGTCTGACGGTTCAGCTGGGGCCCGGATCGGACCTCGTTGGGCTACTCGTCGGTGGCGTGGTGGGACTGCTGCTGACGATCTGGGTGGTCGGCATCCGTGGCGTGCTGCACGACCGGGCACTGATGGACAGGTGGGTCGGCGAGGTCACCGCCACACTGCGCACCTGTGCCGACGAGACGGTCGCCCGCCGGTTACTGGACACCGAGATCGCGTTCACCGGCGAGCTCGCCGCCCGTGACGCCGAGCGCCGCGACCCGATCGGCCATTCAACCGCCGGCACGATAGACCGCCCGGATTGAGTCGAATGCCGCGAAATGGCGAAATTCGGCATCTGAATCGTTCCTGTGAGCGATCGGACATAGGCTCGATTCTCCGCGGGTATGTCACCCGCGTTAACCTTTAGTAAGCGATGACCGTGACCGCCAGTGGGAGAATTCGATGACCTCAGCGACCATTCCGGGCCTGGATACGGCACCGACCAACCACGCGGGCCTCCTTGCCTGGGTTCACCAGATTGCCGAGCTGACACAGCCCGACCGGGTGGTGTTCGCCGATGGCTCCGACCAAGAGTACGAGCGACTGACGGCTCAGCTCGTCGAGGCCGGAACCTTCCAGAAACTGAACCAGAAGAAACAGCCGAACTCATACCTCGCGCTGTCCGATCCGTCCGACGTGGCGCGCGTCGAGTCACGAACGTTCATCTGTTCGGAGCGGGAGATCGACGCAGGCCCGACCAACAACTGGATGGATCCCGCCGAGATGCGCGGGCTGATGACCGACCTCTACCGCGGTTCGATGCGCGGCCGCACCATGTGGGTGGTGCCCTTCTGCATGGGGCCGCTTGGTGCCGAGGACCCCAAGCTGGGCGTCGAGATCACCGACTCCGAGTACGTCGTGGTGTCCATGCGCACCATGACGCGGATGGGCAAGGCCGCCCTGCACAAGATCGGCGACGACGGCTTCTTCGTCAAGGCGCTGCATTCCCTTGGTGCCCCGCTCGAGGCCGGCGTGCAGGACGTACCGTGGCCCTGCAACGACACGAAGTACATCACCCACTTCCCGGAGACCCGTGAGATCTGGAGCTACGGGTCCGGTTATGGCGGCAACGCGCTGCTCGGCAAGAAGTGCTACTCGCTGCGCATCGCCTCGGCCATGGCCCACGACGAAGGCTGGCTCGCCGAGCACATGCTGATCCTCAAGCTGATCAGCCCGGAGAACAAGGCGTACTTCATTGCCGCTGCATTCCCGTCCGCCTGCGGCAAGACCAACCTCGCGATGCTGCAGCCCACCATCCCGGGGTGGCGCGCCGAGACCGTCGGCGACGACATCGCCTGGATGCGGTTCGGCAAGGACGGCCAGCTCTATGCCGTCAATCCCGAGTTCGGCTTCTTCGGCGTTGCGCCCGGCACCAACTGGGACTCCAACCCCAATGCGATGAAGACCATCGCCGCGGGCAACACCGTCTTCACCAACGTCGCCAAGACCGACGACGGCGACGTCTGGTGGGAAGGTCTGGAGGGCGAACCCGACCACCTGATCGACTGGAAGGGCCACGACTGGATCCTGCGCGAAACGGATACCAAGGCAGCGCACCCCAATTCGCGCTACTGCACCCCGATTTCGCAATGCCCGACGCTGGCCCCCGAGTGGGACGACCCGCAGGGTGTGCCGATCTCGGCGATTCTGTTCGGCGGCCGTCGCAAGACCACGGTTCCGTTGATCACTCAGGCCCGCGACTGGCAGCACGGCGTGTTCATCGGCGCCACCCTTGGCTCCGAGCAGACCGCCGCCGCCGAGGGCAAGGTCGGCACCGTGCGCCGCGACCCGATGGCCATGTTGCCGTTCATCGGCTACAACGTCGGCGATTACATGCAGCACTGGATCAACATCGGCAAGAACGCCGACGAGTCGAAGATGCCGGCCGTGTTCTTCGTGAACTGGTTCCGCCGCGGCGACGACGGCCGCTTCCTGTGGCCAGGCTTTGGCGAGAACAGCCGGGTGCTGAAGTGGGCGATCGATCGGATCGAGCACCGGGCCGATGGCAAGACCACCCCGATCGGCATCGTGCCGACGGCTGCGGATCTTGACCTGTCCGGCCTGGACGTGGACGCGGCGGACGTCGACGAGGCGCTCGCGGTCAACGCCGACGAGTGGCGCAAGGAACTGCCGCTGATCGAGGAGTGGTTCGAGTTCGTCGGCGAGAAGCTGCCGACCGGCATCAAGGACGAGTTCGATGCGCTCAAGACCCGGCTGGCCGAAGCCGACTAACGCCCCGCCACCGCGCCCGCGCGCTCCCGGCTAGGTCAAAGCCGCCCGAGCCTCGTCGATCTGTTCGAAGGCGTAGTTCGCCATGCCCGCGTTGCCCATTGCGGCGCCCTCTCGGGCCGCCGACTCGTAGCCCTCATCCCCGAGAACCGTCGCAGATGGGTTATCGCCGCGCCGAGCTCAGGGAATGCGGTGTCCGTGAGTGGGTTGACTGCGAATCCCATATCGTCGCGGCCGGGTGGTAGAGCCCCAGCCGATCGAAGAGTGCGGCGAGGATTGCCCAGCGGGCTGGGCATCAAGGAGAGGCTGCCGGAGTCGTAGAAGTTGCGCAGCGACACCGGAAGGAATTCGAACGCCTCCGTCGGGTCGCCGATATGACGCAGCTAGCCGGGACAGGATGAGCGATTGGTGGGATTCCTGTTGCCGGTTACCGCTGTCACGGGCCGTCGTCAAGCCGTCGACCAGGGCCGCATACGCCTTCGTCGGGTTCGCCTCGGTGTTGGCGAACCCGTACGCCAGCAGCGCTTGCGACCGCACATTGGGCACATTGGGGTTGTCCGCGGCATCCGCGGCCGCAGGCAGACCCTGTGACTCCGGCAACTCCAATGCCCGTTGCGCGGCGACGGCCGCCTCGACCGCACCCTTCGGTGACGAGAAGACCGCGCAGGCTCCGTCGCCGGTGTGTTTGAACCACGAACCGCCGCAACCGGTTATCGCCGCGCGCAGCACCTGGTCATGGGCCTCGAGCGCCGAGCGCATGGCGTCCGGGTCGTCTTCCCACCGACGGGTCGAACCCTCGATGTCGGTAAACAGGAACGTGACGATTTCCGAAGGCATGGCGATGCGGCCCTACCGCCGTTCGTCGAAATTCATCCGAGCACCCCACCCTTGTCTCCTCGGCATCGCCATCGTATGTGTGGGGTCCGACCTGCGGAGATTTCAACGTCACCCGCGCGAAGTGAGCCAAGTACGGTTAGCCAGACGATTAGTTGCGGTGGCTCGAACATATTCAGATGGGTCCGCTGAGCAGCAAAATAAGGCCGCCGTCGCAATAATGTCCATAGGAACGCTAAGTTGCTACCGGCGAATGGGGTCGCGTATCGTCAACGCCAGCGAAGGGGAGTAGTTCCTGACCGCCGCACTTGCGGCGGGAAGCGGATGGTCGACATGCTGGCGGCGGTAGCCGCCCGGTCATCCACCGGACACCATTTCCGGCGAGCGAGACCTTCGGCCGACACACACGTTGTCGACCCGAAGTCTCGCCGCGCGTTCGACGAGGCCGGGTCGCGGAACCAAAGGACCCAGATGGCCCTCAGTATTGGCGCGCCTGCCCGGACCCACCGGCAGACGCTGCTCCGATCGGTGCTCGTCACGATGGTCTTCATCGTGCCCGCACTGGTCGTCCGATTCGCAGACCTGCACCCGAATCCCGTGGTGGCACTGGTGATCTACGGTAGCGCGGTGGTTGCGGCCAGCTTCGTGCTGGCGTGGGCTGCCGAGGTGGCCCAGATCGACGTCTCCGGTGGATTGGCGATCGCGGTCCTGGCGCTGATCGCCGTGCTGCCCGAATACGCCGTCGACCTCTACTACGCGTACACGGCGGGCCACAACGCCGAATACACGCAGTACGCCGCCGCCAACATGACGGGATCGAACCGGCTGCTGATGGGCATCGGCTGGCCGATCGTCGTTCTGGTCAGCCTCGCGGTCGCGCGCAAGGTGACCGGCAAGAAGACGAGCGGGCTGGCGCTCGGCCCGGGCAACCGCGTCGAACTGGGCTTCCTCCTGATCGCGGGCATCATCGCCTTCGTCATTCCCGCCAGCGGCCGAATCCACATCGTCCTCGGCATCGCCCTGCTCGCCTGGTTCGGGTTCTACCTCTACAAGCTGACCCGCGGCGGCGTCGAAGAACCCGAGCTGATCGGCACCGCCGCCGCCATCGGTAACCTGCCCGACCGGGCCCGTCGCACGGCAGTGATGACGATGTTCGGCACCGCCGCCGCCGTCATCCTGGTCTGTGCCGAGCCGTTCGCCCAAAGCCTCATCGGAGCTGGCACCGAAATCGGGATCGACAAGTTCCTGCTGGTGCAGTGGTTGGCTCCGCTGGCGTCGGAGGCACCGGAGTTCATCATCGCGATCATTTTCGCCACCCGAGGCAAGGGCACGGCGGCGATCGCGACGTTGATTTCCTCCAAGGTCAACCAGTGGACGCTGCTGATGGGCTCGCTGCCCATCGCCTACATGGCGGGCGGCGGGGGGTCGGCGCTCGTTCTCGATGGCAGGCAGATCGAGGAGGTGCTGCTGACTGCGACGCAGACGATGATGGGCATCGCGTTGATCCTGTCGCTGAGGTTCCACCGGTACACGGCATGGGCCCTGCTGGCGCTGTTCGTCGTGCAGTTCCCGATCACCTCGACCGAGGGCAGGCTGATCCTCTGCGGTGTGTACGCCGCCGTCGCCGTGGTGGGCGCCATCGTGAACCGCAACCACCTGTTGCCCACGTTACGGGCGCCGTTCACCAGAAACGAACCCGCACAGGATGATTCGCTGCCCGTGGTCGCTGAGGAGCTGGCTTCAGTCCGCACCTAGGACGATCAGTGTCCGGTGTCGAATTCGATGGGCAGCGTGACTGGGCCGCTCATCCCGGTCAGCGGTTTCCAAGGGGCGGGTCCGGTGCGGCGCGCGTTGGGCATCCGGCGGGTGATGACGGTCAACGCCTCGACGAGTTCGGCCCTGGCGAGGTGCGAACCGAGACAGTAGTGCACGCCGCCGCCGAAGGTCAGCATCGCTGGGGGGGCTTCACGGGTGATGTCGAGGCCATCGGGGTCGTCGTAGACGGCAGGGTCGCGGTTGGCAGCGGCGGCGTTGACGATGGTGAGTGTGCCCGCCGGAATGGTGACCCCGCCCAGTTCGACGTCGACCGTGGCGGTACGGAAGGTCGCGGCGGCCACCGGAGAATGCCGCATGATCTCCTCGACGGCGTTCGGTGCCAGCTCTGGATGCTCGGCCAGCAGCGCCCATTGGTCGGGGTGGTCGCACAAGGTGTGTACCGCGGCAGCCAGTTGGTTTCGAGTGGTGTCGGTGCCTGCCATCAGAAGGCCGGCGGCGAGCATGAGCAATTCCTCGTGCGTCAAGCGGTCGCCGTCGTCCTCGGCGCGGATCAAGTCGGATATCAGGTCGTCGGTGAGGGCATTGCGCCGCTCGGCGATCATGTCGTCGAGGTAGGCGTCGACCGCGTTCCAAGACTGCAGGATGTCGGGCTCGTCCTGGGCGGCAGTCCAGCTGAACGTCTTCATCATGTCGTCGGTCCAGTCGGAGAATAGTTTCCAGTCCCGTCGGTCCGTGCCGAGGAGCGCGCAGATGATCGGGATCGGGTATTGCCGCGCGACGTCGCTGACGATGTCGCAGCTCCCCGTGGCGGTGAGCGGTGCCACCAGTTCGGTGATGACCTCCGCGATTGTGGTGCGCAGCCGTGCGGCGGCGCGTGGGGCGAACGCCTTCGACACCAGTCGGCGGAGCCGGTGGTGTTCCGTGCCGTCCATGCACAGCAGGCTGTTGACCACCCGATCCCACAGGGGACCAGAGGTGATGCCTTGTGCGGCAAGGCTGAATCCTGGCGGTGTGCAGAATCTCGGATCGCGCAGCGTGCCACGCACCAGCTCGTAGGTAAGCAACTCGGGACCGTGTGGCCCAAGCGCGATCGGCGCTTGTTCCCGCGCCTGCCTGATGATCTCGTGCGCCTCCGCGGGATCTTCGACGAGTGAGTAGTCGATCGAAGGCAGGTCGGCGTCAAACACACTCGGCGAGTTCGGTCGGTCAAGTTCGATGGTCATCGGGGGCTCCTCGCAGGGCGATCGACTATGCACATCAGCATCGAGCGACCGCGAGGAGGGGCCTAGGGTAGTCGGCTACTCGAGTTCGTCGCCGTCATCGGACTTCGCTGTCGACGCACGTCGCGCAGGCACGGATCGGACCCACTTGACACCTGTCAACTTTGGTCGTCGTAAAGTTCACGCATGCAGATTCGCGACGCCGCAACGGCCACGCCGGACAAGCCCGCCATCATCATGTATCCGTCGGGATCGGTGGTGACGTTCGGCGAGTTGGAGGCCAGGGCGAACCGGTTGGCTCACCATTTCCGCGCCGCGGGTCTGGTCGAGGGCGACGCTGTCGCGATCCTGATGGAGAACAACGAGCACATGCACGCAGTGATGTGGGCGGCACGGAGGGCAGGGTTGTACTACGTGCCGATCAACACCCACCTCACCGCGGCTGAGGCGGCCTACATCGTCGACAACAGCGGAGCGAAGGCCATCGTCGGCTCCGCGAAGCTGTGCGGGGCGCTGGCCGGCATCGGAGCGGAACTGCCCAACGGGCTGCCCGACGTCCTACTGGTCTTGGACGGCGACCTGGAGGGATGGCAGCGCTATCCGGAATGCGTCGCCGACCAACCCGATACCCCGATTGATGACGAGATCGAGGGTGACCTACTGCAGTACTCGTCCGGCACGACCGGTCGGCCAAAGGGAATCAAGCGCGACTTGCCGCACCTGCCGCCTGCCGAGGTGCCGGGCATGATGTCCGCCCTGGTCGGCTTCTGGATGCATCCGGACGCCGTGTACCTGAGCCCTGCGCCGCTGTACCACACCGCGCCTTCGGTGTGGTCCATGCAGACCCAGGCCGGCGGCATCACCACCGTCGTGCTGGAGAAGTTCGACGCCGAAGGCGCCCTGGACGCCATCCAGAAGCACAGGATCACCCACGGGCAGTTCGTCCCGGTGATGTTCACCCGAATGCTGAAACTGCAGGAAGCCGTGCGTAGTTCATACGACGTCTCAAGCCTTGAACGGGTGATGCATGCCGCTGCGCCGTGTCCAGTGGAGATCAAGCAGCAGATGATCGACTGGTGGGGGCCGATCGTCGACGAGTACTACGCATCTTCGGAGGCCATCGGCTCCACGCTGATCACCGCCGAGGACTGGCTGACCCACCCGGGTTCGGTGGGCAAGTCCATGATGACCCCGTTGCACATCCTCGACGAGGACGGCAACGAGCTGCCACCGGGTCAGGCCGGCGAGATCTACTTCGAGGGCGGACTCGACTTCGAGTACCTCAACGACCCCGCGAAGACGGCATCATCTCGGGACTCGCACGGATGGAAGACCGTGGGGGACATCGGATATCTCGATGAAGACGGATACCTCTACCTCACCGACCGACGGCACCACATGATCATCTCCGGTGGTGTGAACATTTATCCGCAGGAGGCGGAGAACATGTTGGTTACCCATCCGAAGGTGATGGACGCCGCGGTGTTCGGCGTCCCCGACGACGAGATGGGTCAGAGCGTCACGGGAGTGGTGCAGACGGTCGACCCCGCTGACGCCACCGAATCCTTCGCTGACGAGCTGCTCGTCTGGCTTCGGGATCGGCTGGCGCACTACAAGTGTCCGCGGACGATAGTGTTCGAAGCGAAACTACCGCGCACCGACACCGGCAAGCTCTACAAGCAGAGTCTGATCGAGAAGTACTCCCAACCGGTCGGCTGACCCGATGACCAGGCATGTCGTCGAACTGGCCGGCGGTGTCCTCATCGCCGTCGAATCGCCCTCCGACGAGGTGACTTTCACGTTGGCCGAGCGGGAGTGCGACGATCGCCGCATCGTGACGGTCCCGTCGATTCCGGACGCGCTGGCCGAGCTCACCGATCGATGCGCTCAGCGGCCGCAGGCCGCCTCGGTGTGTGACGACGTGCTGCGCGCGGTGGACGTCGCGGCGCCCGCCTTCGCCGGAGTGATCACGGAGTCGTTGGCGTACTCGACCCTGCAGTCCGGACCCGAGTTCGCCAGGTGGCTGGCCGAGCGGGGGCCTGCGAGCGTGCCGGAGATCCCCGACCCCGTCCAGGCCGATCGCGACGGTGACGTGCTGCGGGTGCGGTTCAACCGACCGCGACGTCACAACGCGTTCTCCACCGACGCGCGGGCGGCACTGCTCGATGCGCTGGAGGTGGCTCGTCTCGACCCGTCGGTGACCCGGATGGTGCTCACCGGAAACGGCGAGTCCTTCTGCAGCGGAGGCGATCTCGCTGAGTTCGGCACCTTCGCCGATCCGGCGACGGCGCACCTGGCCCGCACCCGACACAGCCCCGCGTTGGTGCTCGACGAGATCACTGCCCGGCTCGGGCCGTCGTGCCGCGCCGAGGTGCACGGTCAGGTGTTGGGCAGCGGACTGGAGATGGCGGCGTTCTGCAGACACGTGACATGCCGGCCCGGCGCCACGCTGGGGCTGCCCGAACTGGCTCTCGGCCTGATCCCTGGCGCGGGCGGGACGGTAAGCATCACTCGGCGGATCGGCCGCTGGCGCACCGCCTATCTCGTTCTGTCGGGACAGACCATCGACCCCGCCACCGCACTCGACTGGGGCCTGGTCGACGAGGTGCGGTAGGGGTCCACGCCACTTCTTGGGCGTTGCGATTGCGCACAGGGTCGTGATCTCGCGAATTTCACGACCCTCACTGCAGTCAATGAACGCGCGGCGAGTTCTGCGGTGCACGAGATCAACGCCGGTCCTGTCATGATCGTGGCGTGGACAGCAGGGGCTGGTCCTCGTACTCCGACGACTGAGCTATCCCGACCGGCGCAGCGTGACGCGGTAGGTGTACTGCTCGGGCAGGAAGTGGCTGACCGCCAACTCCACCGGGGTGCCCGTCGCGTCCGCATACAACCGGTCCACCCGCAACATCGGATGGCCTGGCGCGCAGCCCACGGCGTCGGCCACCTCCTGATCGGCATCCCCGACCGTGATCGACTGTGCCGCTTCGACGATCGGCTCGCTCAGATGCGGCTCGGTCAGACCGATGACAGTGGTGGTGCTGACGGCGCCGTCGGCCATCTCGGGCGCGCCGAGGACGGGCCGGGCCACCGACTCTGGTAGGTGCACCCGGGTCAGCACGAACGGCACCCCGTCGTGACAGCGCCGGAAGACCACCGTGTAAACGACGTCTTCGACCAGGCGCAGCCGGCTGGCGGCTTCGACGTCCACCCGGCGGCGCAGACCCGACACGACCTCCATGGTGGTGTCGTCGGAAAGGCTCATCAGGTCCTCGATCGAGCCGAGCTGGCGCAGGTAGCGGCGGCTGGACTCACTGGCATACGTACCGCGCCCTGGCACCCGGTACACCACGCCCTCGGCAACCAGGTCCTGGAACGCCCGCCGGACCGTCTGCCGGGACAGGCCGTGGCGGGCGACGAGTTCGGACTCGGTGGGCAACCGCGCGCCGTCGCGATACAGCCCGGCGGCGATCTCGTCGCGAAGTTGTTGGCGCAGTGTCTGATACGCCGGAGCAGATCTCATGGCGTCAGATGCCGCCGCGGGCCACCAGCTGCGCGGCGATGACGTTGCGTTGGATCTCGTTGGTGCCCTCGCCGACGATCATCAGCGGGGCGTCGCGGAAGTAGCGTTCCACGTCGTACTCGGTGGAGTAGCCGTAGCCGCCGTGGATGCGTACGGCGTTGAGTGCGATCTCCATGGCCGCCTCGGACGCGAACAGCTTGGCCATCCCGGCCTCCATGTCGGCGCGCTCGCCGCTGTCGTACCGGTCGGCCGCGTATAGCGTCAGCTGACGGGCAGCGGTGAGACTGGTGGCCATGTCGGCCAGGTAGTGGGCGATGGCCTGGTGCTTCCAGATCGGCTGGCCGAAGCTCTCCCGCTGCTGCGCATAGGCCAGTGCATCGTCCAGGGCCGCCGTCGCCACCCCGAGGGCGCGGGAGGCCACCTGGATGCGGCCGGTCTCGAGGCCCTTCATCATCTGCCCGAACCCCTTGCCGGGCTGGCCGCCGAGGATCGCCGAGGACGCGACGCGGTAGCCGTCGAACGACAGCTCGCAGCTCTCCACACCCTTGTAGCCGAGCTTGGGCAGATCTCGCGACACGGTCAACCCCTCGCCGTGCTCGACGAGGACCACCGAGATGCCCTTGTGCTTTGGGGCGGCGTCGGGGTCGGTCTTGCACAGCAGGGCGATCAGGCCGGAGCGCCTGGCGTTGGAGATCCACGTCTTGGCGCCGTTGATCACCAGGTCGTCGCCGTCGGGTTTGGCCGTGGTGGTCATGTTCTGCAGGTCCGAGCCGCCGCCGGGTTCGGTGAGCGCCATCGTCGCGCGCATCTCGCCGGTGGCCATCACCGGCAGGTAGCGCCGCTTCTGTTCCTCGGTGCCGAACAGACCGATCAGCTTGGCGACGACGGTGTGTCCGCCCATGGCTCCTGCCAGGCTCATCCAGCCGCGGGCCAACTCCTGGGTGACCAGCACGTAGCAACGGGTGGACACCGGCGTGCCGCCGTGCTCCTCACCGACCGCCAGCCCGAAGATCCCGATCCGCTTCATCTGCTCGATCCACGCCTCGGGGTAGGTGTTGGCGTGCTCGACCTCGCGCACCGTCGGGCGCACGTCGCGGTCGACGAACGCTCGAACGGTCTCCACCAGCATCGCTTCTTCGTCGTTGAGACTGTTCACGTATTCAAATGTACGGCCATATTGACACACAGATCAAGGGACTGTCAGCATGTGATGCTGTGACTTTGTCCGGCCATATTTCGGGTGGTCCACACTTCGACGAACTGCACGTCGGCCAGGTATTCGGCTGGGCGCCGTCGATGACGCTGAGCGAGGGTGCCGCTGCCGTGCACCAGTCGATCCTCGGCGACCGCATGCGCCTTCCCCTCGACCAGACCCTGACTCACGCCGTGACCGGCGCGCCTGCCGCGCTGGCGCACCCCGCCCTGGTATGCGACGTCGCGATTGGTCAGAGCACGCTGGCCACCCAGCGAGTCAAGGCCAACCTGTTCTACCGCGGCCTGCGGTTCCATCGGTTCCCGGTACTCGGCGACACCCTGTACACCCGGACGGAAGTCGTTGGTCTGAAACAGAACTCGGCCAAGCCGGGGCGCGCGCCCACGGGCCTGGCGGCGCTGCGGATGACGACCATCGACCAGGCCGACCGCCTGGTGCTCGACTTCCACCGCTGCGCGATGCTGCCCTTGCGTGATCGTGCCGACACGGGGCACGACGACGACCTGTCGGCCATCGGCGCCGATGCGTCCACGGCGCCGGATCCGACCGAAGCCTGGAATGCCGACGCCTTCCGAACCCGGGTGCCGGGACCGCACTTCGACCCGAGCATCGCCGGCTCGGTGCTGCACAGCACCGCCGACGTGGTCAGCAGCGCGCCCGAACTTGCCCGCCTGACGCTCAACATTGCGGCGACACACCATGATTCACGCGTCGGCGGGCAGCGCCTGGTTTACGGCGGACACACCATCGGGCTGGCGCTGGCCCAAGTGACCAGGGTGCTGCCGAACCTCGTCACGGTGCTCGGCTGGGCGTCCTGCGACCACACCGGACCGGTGCACGAGGGCGACACCCTCTACAGCGAGATCCACGTGGAGGAGGCGGCGGCCCTGCCCGGCGGCCGCGGTGCGCTGCTGACGCTGCGGTCGCTGGTGTACGCGGTCGACGAGACCGACCGGCAGGTGCTGGACTGGAGATTCACCGCCCTGCATTTCTAGCGGCCCGATTCGATGTCGCCGCCGGGGCGGCTCCGGCCACAATGGTGCCGTGGACGTGGTGGCGCAGGACTGGGGTGCCAGCGGGCTGGCCCATCTGACCGGCCTGCCCGACGGTCCACCCGACTTCTCCCGCGCCGCCGTGCTGGCCCTGGCCCGCGACGTGGCCGCCGACCTCGGCGGCCGGATCGGCGTCGAGTTGGACGCCGCCGTGTTGCTGTCCGGGCGGGCCGCTCAGCTCGGGTTGTCCCGCGGCGGCCGAGTCTCGCCGGGAGGGGCCACCCGACTGCTCCCCACGCGTCACGGCTGGGGCGCCATCACGCTGTCGCGACCCGACGACGTCGGCGCCGTGCCCGCCCTGCTGGAACGCGAGGTCGCCCCCGACGACACGTGGTCCGCCGTCGAACGCTGGGCCGCAGGCCGGTCAGCCGACGAGGTCGTCGAACGGGCCCGGCTGCTGGGCCTGCCCGCCGCGATGCTCGGCGAGGCGTCTCCCGGGCAGCCCGTCGTGCGGCGAATCAGTGCCGCGGCGTCGCCCCGTGCACCTTCGAGCCTGCTGGTGGTCGACATGTCGTCGATGTGGGCCGGGCCGCTGTGTGCGCGGATTCTGGCGTGGGCGGGTGCCACGGTGGTGAAGGTCGAGAGCACGGCCCGGCCCGACGGAACCCGTCTCGGCCCCAAGCCATTCTTCGACTGGATGAACGGCGGAAAGCTTTCCTATGCGGCGGATTTCGGTGATTCTTCGGGCCTGCGTGCACTGCTCGCAGCGGCCGACGTGGTGATCACCTCGTCGCGCCCCGCAGCGCTGGACCGTCGCGGCCTCGGACCCGACGACGTGCCCGTCCGCGACGGGCGGGTGTGGCTGCGGATCACCGGCCACGGCGTGGACGGCGACCTCGGGAACCTGGTGGCCTTCGGCGACGACGCCGCGGTGGCGGGCGGGCTGGTCGGCCGCAGCGCCGATGGTCCGGTGTTCTGCGCCGACGCCGTCGCCGACCCCCTCACGGGCTTGCAGGGCGCGCTCGCCGTTGCCGAGGGGCTGGCCCGCGGCGGCGGCGAACTCATCGACGTCGCCATGGCCGCCGTCGCCGCGAACTATGCTGCCGTACCCGAGATGCGCAGCGAAAGCGACTGTGCCGCCGCAGCACCCGCCGCACCGACGGTGGCATCGCCTGCCGCCGAACTCGGGGCCGACACCGCCCGCGTGGACCGGTTGGTCACCGAAAGGTGGTTCGCCGCATGCTGATTCAGCGCGCACGCCTGCTCGACGGCGCAGTCGTCGACATCCGTGCCGAACAATGCATCGTCGACGTGGCCGAGCACCTCGCCCCGTCCGCGGGGGAGTCGGTGCTCGACGCCGGGCAGCACACCGTCATTCCCGGCCTGCACGATCACCACGTCCACCTGCATTCCGCCGCCGCGGCGTTGTCCTCGGTTCCGGTCGGGCCGCGGGAGGTGCACGGTCGAAACGACCTGGCCCGCGTGCTGGCCGAGGCCGCGATCGGCGAGGACGGCTGGATCAGGGCGGTGGGATACCACGAAGCCGTCGCCGGACCGCTGGACCGCGGAACGCTGGACGAAGTGGCGCCTGCCGTGCCGGTGCGCGTGCAGCATCGCAGCGGCGTGCTGTGGACGCTGAACTCGGCCGGACTGGCCTGGGTTGGGCTGCCGGACCATCCCGACGGACGGCTCCGCAGCGCCGACCAGAACTGGTCGAACTCCCTGCAGCGCCGCGAAACGGGGCTGGCCGAGGTCAGTCGACGGCTGGCGTCCTACGGCGTCACCGGCGTCACCGAGGCCACCCCGGACCTCGGCATACAGGGCATGGTGAAGTTCGCCGAGGCCCACCGCCACGGCCACCTCCTGCAACAGGTGGTATGCCTGGCGCCAGGCAAGCGGATCCTGCACGACGATGGCCTCGACCTCGCCCAGTTGACCCGATGGATCGGTGCTCGACACGACGCAGGCGGCACGGTCGCGTTGCATTGCGTCACCGCCGCCCAACTCGTCGTCACCATCGCCGCGCTCGACTCGGCGGGCACCCGACCGGGGGACCGCATCGAGCACGCCGCGGTGGTGCCCGACGACTGCCTGTCCGACCTGGCCCGGCTCGGCGTGATCGTCGCAACGCAGCCGAACTTCGTCGCCGAGCGCGGCGACCAGTACCTCGCCGACGTAGCCGCCGACGAGCACCACCAGCTGTGGCGTGTCGCGTCGCTGTTGGCCGCCGACGTCAAGGTCGCGATGTCCACCGACCTGCCGTTCGGTGACGCCGACCCGTGGGCGGCGATGCGGGCCGCCGTGCACCGCACCACCGCGTCGGGTGCTGTTCTCGGACCGGCCGAACGCATCGACGCACGCACCGCGCTGGAGATGTTCCTCGGCGACCCCCACCGGCCGACCAGGCCGCGCACCGTCGCACCCGGCGAACCGGCGAACCTGTGCGTGATCGCCGCGCCGCCCGATGAACTTCTGCGCGAGCTGGACGCCGATCTGGTGGCCGCCACGATCGTCGAGGGAAGTGTGGTGTTCGAGCGGGCGTGATGGCGCGACGCATCTGATCCGTCGCTGTCGTTCAGGCGTGGCGAGCGGCTTCTTGGACGAGCTGCACGCGCGACGCGAGGCCGAGCTTGGCGTAGACGTGGGTGAGGTGGGTTTGGACGGTCCGGGGCGAGATGAACAAGCGCGTGGCGACGTCGGCATTGCTCAGGCCCTCGCTGACCTGTCGGACGACGTCCTGTTCGGTCGGGGTGAGTGACTTCCAGCCGCTGGCGGGCCGCTTGCGCTCGCCGCGCCCACGCTGTGCGTAGGCGATCGCCTCTTCTGTGGACAACGCCGCACCCTCGGCCCGCGCTTTGTCGAATTCTGCTTCGCCCAACGCAGTACAAAGTTTCGTGACGTTCGCGTCGTAGGCGGCATCGAAGGCCTTGAACCGGACGACGCCGATGCGCCGCCGCATGGCATCGGAGGCGCCGATGAGGCGGGCGGCCGCACGCTGATTGCCGGGTATATCCGGGAGCACCGGGACGGACTCGAACAAGGCGGGTGTCATTAAGTGCGCTTGCATATCGGTGATCAACGCCAGCGCGTCATAGGCGTCGCTTTCCGCCTGTTGTGGTTCTCCCTGTGCGATTGCCACGCGGACACGCGCGATCAGCGCCCGCATCAGGTGCCAGTCTCTGGTCTTTGACACGGCCGTATCGGCCCAGCGACGCGCTTCACTGAGGTCGCCGCACGCTGCAGCCGCCTCGGCGAGGGGGGCTAGGCTGAGTACGAGCGGCTCCCGCTCCGGGACCCTGGTCTGCCAGGCCTTTGCACATTCGGCCAGGGCCGACGTCGGATTTCCTGCGGCGAGAGCAGCCAGCCCCGACACGGCGTAGGCGGTGTCCAGGTTGGCGTCGCCGAGCGCAATCGCCAACTCGATGGCCCGATCGGCAGTGGCTTTGGCCGCCTCGACCTCACCCTGATAGGCGAGTCCGTATGACAGGGTGATCAGGCATAGGGCCTGCGCAACGGTGTCGTGAGCCGCCTCAGCGTCATCGATCACGAGACGCATCTCCAAGATTCCGCCTGACAGATCGCCAAAGCAGATGTGCGCCAATGCAACCCACACGCGAAAGAGTCGACCGTGGAACCGGTCTCCGGTCGCTTCGGCTAGTGCGCGACCATCCTCGGCGGCCACAAGCGGCAAACCCAGGTCACCCGTTGCGTGCCCGCTGAACGCACGCCAGCTGAGGAGTTCGCATAACCACCACCCCTCGCCCAACTCTCGCGCGAGCTCAACGCCCTCGTCCAGGTACTGCCGGCAACGGATCAGCAGTTTGATCTTGTCCATCGATGGCGAGCGCCATCACCGGCAGCGCCGCCTGGTCGCCAAGGCGTTCACCCCCCGCGCCACCGCACGCCTGCAACAACTGATCGTTGAGATCATCACCGAGCTGCTTGACGCGCATGTGCCCGCGGGCCGGTGTGATGTCGTGTGCGACGTCGCCGGCGTCATACGTTGACCGACGACCTGATCTCCGAACTGATCCGCGCCGAAGACGACGGGCAAAACTCGACCACGACGAACTGCTCGCACTGGCCGTGGCCCTGCTCGGCGCAGGCACCGACACC
>JAVRPF010000456.1:0-3626 GCA_032162385.1 Mycobacterium sp. | reverse complement strand
TCGACACGTCCCGGTTCCACTAGGGTTCGAGCACATGGACGTTCGCGTTGTCGATCACCCGCTGGCCGCGGCGCGGCTGACCACCCTGCGCGACGAGCGCACCGACAACGCCGCGTTCCGGGCCGCGCTGTGCGACCTGACGCTGATGCTCGTGTACGAGGCCACCCGCGACGCCGCCAGCGAGCCCGTGCCGATCCGCACCCCGATGGCCGACACCATCGGCTCGCGGCTGGCGAACCCGCCGCTGCTGGTGCCGGTGCTGCGCGCGGGCCTCGGGATGGTCGACAAGGCGCACGTGCTGATCCCCGAGGCGAAGGTCGGGTTCGTCGGCGTCGCCCGCAACGAGGAAACCCATGAACCCACACCGTATCTGGAGTCGCTGCCCGACGACCTCAGCACGCAGCCGGTGATGGTGCTCGACCCGATGCTGGCGACAGGGGGATCGATGGCGCACACCATCGGACTGCTGCACGCCCGCCGGGCCGTCGACATCACCGCGGTCTGCGTGGTCTGCGCGCCGGAAGGCATTGCCGCACTTGAGCAGGTGGCACCCGACCTCCGGCTCTACACCGCGGCGATCGACGACGGGCTCAACGACATCGCCTACATCGTGCCGGGGCTCGGCGACGCAGGGGACCGTCAGTTCGGCCCGCGCTGAAGCAGGTCGACCACGTCGGCCAGGACCTCGTCGAGCAACTGGGTCGCGTCGGCGCGGGCGGCGGGCACGTCGTCGCGCGGTGGTAGCCGAATCTCCAGGTACGCCTTGACCTTCGGTTCGGTGCCCGACGGCCGGATCGCGACCCGCACCCTTTCGCCGGTGTAGATCAGCGCATCGGTCCGCTGTTGGCCGCGGCGCTCCAGCAGATCGGCGACCTCGACCGGCTCGCCGCCGACGAGGGCGGGCGGTTCGGCGCGCAGCCGCTGCATCACCGTCGCGTCGGCCGGCACGGACACCGCGGCCGTCGCGTGCACACCGTGCGCGCGGGCCAGTCCGTCGAGCGCATCGAGCAGCGTGCGGCCGTCACGCCGCAGGGCGACGACGAGGTCACACACCAGCACGGCGGCGGTGATGCCGTCCTTGTCGCGCACCGCGACCGGATCGACGCAGTGCCCGATCGCCTCCTCGTAGGCGTAGACCAGCGTGGTGCCCGGCAACCCGGCATCCGCGCGCGCCAGCCACTTGAAGCCAGTCAGGGTCTCGACGTGCCGCGCGCCGTGGCTCGCGGCGATCGCCGCCAGCATGCGTGAGGACACCACCGTGCTGGCCACCACGCTGGCGGCCATCACGTCGCCCGGTTCGGTCTGTGACAGCACGTAATCGCCGAGTAGCCAACCGGTTTCGTCGCCGGAGAGCATGCGCCAGCCGGTCGGCGTTGGTACTGCCACCGCGCACCGGTCGGCGTCGGGGTCGAGCGCAATCGCGACGTCGGCGTCGACCGCGGCGGCCAGGGCGAGCAGTAGATCGGTTGCGCCGGGCTCCTCGGGGTTGGGGAATGCGACGGTGGGGAAGTCGGGATCGGGCGCCAACTGCTCGGCGACGGTGTGGACGTCGGTGATGCCCGCCTCGCTCAGCACGCGCAGCGCGACCTCGCCGCCGACACCGTGCATCGGGGTGAGCGCCACCCGCAGGTCCCCCATCGTCCGGCGCACCGTGGCGGCACGCCGGACGTAGTCGTGCAGCAGGTCGGTGTCCACCGGTGACACCTCCGAGCGGGCGATGTCGGCGGGCGCACTCGCCATGGCCGATTCGATGTCGCGGTCGGTCGGGGGGACGATCTGCAGACCGCCGTCGAGGTAGACCTTGTAGCCGTTGTCGGCAGGCGGGTTGTGCGACGCCGTGATCTGCACCCCCGCCGCCGCGCGTAGGTGCCGCACGGAGAACGCCACCACCGGTGTCGGTGCCGGATCGGGTAGCAGCACGATGGAGAAGCCTTCTGCGGCAAGCACTTCGGCGGTAGCCAGGGCGAAGTCATCGGACTGGTGGCGGGCGTCGCGGCCGACCACGACGGTCGAACCGCCCAGGCAACGGTCCTTGAGCACCTTGGCCAGTGCAAAGCTCGCCCTGGTCACGGTCTCGACGTTCATGCCGCCGGGACCGTCGCGCATGGGCCCCCGCAACCCCGCCGTGCCGAAGGTCAGGGGCGGCAGGGAGGTTCGGGCCATGTCGCTCATTGTGCGGGGCGGGCGTCGGCATCGGCGAGCTTTCGGAGCACCGGCGCGACGAGCATCAACAGGTCGAACTCCAGCTCGGTCAGGGTATGGCGCATCGCCGCGTCCAGCCAGGCGTCGCGATACGCCCGATCCGTCTCGAGAAGCGCCGTTCCGTCGGCCGTGACCTCGATCAGCTGCCTGCGCCGGTCGTCGGGGTCGGGGCGGCGGGATACCTGGCCACGGGTCTCCAACTCGTTGATGCTGTCGGTGAGCGACTGCACCCGTACCTGTAGACGGCTGGCCAGTTCGGCCGGCGTGGTGACGCCGCTGCGGCTGGCTTCGCCGAGCACCTCCAACTGGCTCAGCGTCAGGCCGGTGTCGGGCCGGTGGCGGCGCATCTGCCGGGCGAGGGCCATCATGGACTCGCGGAGTTCGGTGGCGCGCGCGTTGCTGACGTCCAGACTCATTACCAAGTTATACCTTGGTAATGCCGTGATGAACAGCAGTTTGAGATCTTGTTTTAACAAGGGCATACTTGTGTTCATGCTGCGATGGGCGCTCTTGGTGGTGATCACGGTCGCCGTCACCGTGCCGCTGACCATCGTCGGCGTGCCCTCGGCGGCGCTGTTCGCGGGGCTGCTCGTCGGCATGGCGCTCGCCTTGCTGTCGTTCGCCCCGGACCGCGTCCCCCGCAAGGCCGGCGTTGCCGCGCAGGGCGTGCTGGGCGTCTACATCGGCACGATGGTGCACCGCGACGCGCTGACTGCGCTGGGCTCGGACTGGCCGATCGTGCTCGGGGTCGCCGTTGCCACGCTGGTGCTGAGCATCGTCGCCGGCGCGCTGCTCGGTCTGCACCGCGACGTCAGCCCGCTCACCGGAGCGCTCGCATTGGTCGCGGGCGGCGCGTCCGGCCTGGTCGCGATCGCTCGTGAACTCGGCGGCGACGACCGCGTGGTCGCCGTCGTGCAGTACCTCCGAGTCGGACTGATCACCGCGTCGATGCCGGTCGTGGTCACTCTCGTCTTCCACGCCGAGAAGACCGGACACCTCGCCGCACCCATCCAAACCAATTCGGCGCCCTGGTATCTCAGTGTGGGAATGATCATCGTCATCGTGCTCGTCGGCGCAACGGTCGGCCGGCTGATCCGACTACCTGGCGCTGGGTTGCTGGGGCCGATGACACTGACCATCGGGTTGCAGCTCACTGGACTGTCGTTCGGATTGTCGGTGCCACTCGCGCTGGTGCAGGTCGGCTACGCCGTGATCGGTTGGCAGGCCGGTGTCGCGTTCACCCGGAAGGCCATCCGCGCAATCGGGCGAGCACTGCCCGCCGCGCTCGGGCTGATCGTCTTCCTCAACGTCGCCTGCGCGGGACTGGGCGTGCTGTTGGCCCACATGACCGGGATCAGCCCGCTCGAGGGTTACCTGGCCACCAGCCCCGGCGGCGTCTACGCGGTGCTGGCCACGGCCGTCGA
>JAVRPF010000455.1:0-4613 GCA_032162385.1 Mycobacterium sp. | reverse complement strand
TCGAAGCCCACCCCAGCCCAGCCCTCACCGACGAAGAGCCGCTCGAAGCCGGCGGGATCGCCGGTGTCCAACCAACCGCGGACCGCTGCCGAGCCGGCGCGTTCCTGAAACCACTCGCGCAGCGAGGTGGTGAACATCTCCTGCTCGTCGGAAAGCTCCCAGTGCATCAGCGTTTCTCCTGCCGGCCATCGGCCGCCGCCCAGGTTATTGCTGAACGGCCGAACGTAGTAAATGGTACCTTAGGTCTGACCATAATCTATTAGGGGCATGCGATGGAAGCAGCGGACACCGCGACCACACCCTCGCGATCCGACCTCAGGCTGAGCCCTGTCGACGTCCCCAAGGCGTCCGACGTGCTTGCGGGCGAGCTGCGCGAGCGGATCCTCAACGGCGAACTGGCCGAGGGAGTCTCGCTGCCGGCGGAGCGCGAGCTGGTTAAACAGACGCAGATGAGCCGGGCGACCGTGCGCGAAGCGCTGCGGATCCTCGAGGTGCAAAACCTCGTTAAGGTCAAGGCCGGGCGTGCCGGCGGTGCGTTCGTTCAACGACCCACCACCAAGTCCATGGCCAATTCCGTGAGCATGCTCATCCGCGGCAGGCGCATCAAGCTCGTCGACCTGATGGAGACCAGAGAGGCCCTGGAACCGTTCTGCGCCGAGCTTGCCACACGCAACCGCACTGACGAGAACCTCGCCGAGCTGGACCGGGCCAACGAGGCGATCGCCAACCCCGAGGCCGACTTCGCGCAGTTCCTGCAGGCCAACCTGGACTGGCATGTAGGTGTCGCGGTGGCCAGTCACAACGAGCTGTTGACGGGATTCATGATGGCGCTATCGCAGGCGATCTATGTCGGCACGGAGAACGCGGCCTTCGTCGACACCGAGGTTCGCGCGGTCACAGCCAAGGCACACTGGGCGATCACCAACGCGATCCGGGATCGCGACGCCGCGGCTGCGGGGCGGCGCATGCGCAGGCATGTCCACGGCTACGCGGACGCTTTAGCCGAATCGGACGTGCGCGACGCGATCGTCGTCGGCGAGTGACTCACAGCCTCCTCGTCGGGGGATGCCCCGAGGAGGAGAGCAAAAGGTGCTCGTTCGGGGGAAGCTTGCGCCCGCCGGGTCGGCGAGGATGGCGACTGTCTTAGAAGTCACGAGGTGCCACACGTGAGCCAAACTCCGTCGCCAGATTTCCGAACCGACAGCCTGGGCGAATGCAAGATCGTCTCACCTTTGCATGCGACCCGGTTCATGGATACATCGAAACCGCTCTTGTTCCGGGCGGATATCGATGAGCTTCGGGAGCAATTCCGGGCAGGCGCCGATCCCCCTGCCTTCGAGCTGGCGGGCCCGCGGCAGAAGATCTACTTCGATCCCAGCACCCTGCGGTGCGGGATCGTCACATGTGGCGGCCTTTGCCCCGGCTTGAATGATGTCATCCGCTCCATCGTCTTCTGCTTGCACGAAAAGTATGGTGTTGCACAGATTTACGGCTTCCGGTTCGGTTACGCGGGTCTAGTCGAGCGAAGCGCACCGACACCGATCGAATTGACGACCCGCAGAGTGGGCCAGATCCACGAAGTAGGCGGTACGGTCCTGGGCTCGTCCCGCGGCCCGCAACCGGTTGATGACATGGTGGACACGCTTGAGCGGCTGGGAATTCAGCTGTTGTTCACCATCGGAGGCGATGGAACGCTGCGCGGTGCGCATTCGATCGTCGAGGAGATACGGCGACGGGAACTGAACATCGCCGTGGTGGGCGTACCGAAGACAATCGACAACGACATCTCGTTCATTGATCTGACTTTCGGCTTCGACACTGCGGTGGAGGCGGCACGACAGGCTACGCGCGCGGCATATGTCGAGGCGTCCTGCCATCGGTCCGGCATCGGTCTGGTGAAGCTCATGGGTCGCGATTCCGGGTTCATCGCCAGTTTCGCAACGTTGGCGGATACCCAGGTCGGCTTGTGCCTGGTCCCAGAAAATGCCTTCAGCATTGATGGGATCGTCCGGGCAGCCAGGCAGCGCATCGAACGAGACGGTTACGTGGTGATCGTCGTGGCAGAGGGAGCTGGCCAAGAGCTGTTGGCCGAGGCGACGGAGTGGGATGCGTCGGGGAATCGTCGCCATGGTGATATCGGCGCGTTCCTACGAGACAAGATACCGGAAGCGTTTCGGGCTCAGGGGATTTCATTAAGCATCAAGTATATCGACCCCAGTTATATGATCCGCAGCTTGCCCGCCAACGCTCGCGATGCCAACTTCTGTCTTCGGCTGGGCCATGCAGCCGTTCACGCCGGCATGGCGGGCAAGACCGACACTGTCATCGGTTCCTGGCGGCGGCGGTTGACCTACGTACCGATACCGATGGCGGTGTCGTCGCGGAAGACGGTCGACACCGATGGCTATCTGTGGCAGACCGTGCTTTCGGTGACCGGGCAGGCAGCCGACCTGTTCTCCGCGGTCCCCGCCTGACCTGTTTCCATTGACACGCTGCGGCGTGACCTTCGCATGGCTCCGGTGACGGAAGGAGGGAAAAGAGTGCCCCGATGGGGGAAGCCTGCGCCGGTCGTGTCGACGAGGATGGCGATGTATGACACCGGCACAGCGTCAACCCCCATGTCGTCGTCCTCGGCGGGGGATCGTGGGTTACCACCATCGCCTCCATCTGCGCCCGTCGCGGACCCACTTTGCAATGGGTGCGCTCGGAGGAGACCGCCAAGGACATCAACGAGAACCACCGCAACGGTCGCTATCTCGGCAACGACGTCGGCCTGAGCAACACGCTGCGGGCCACCATCGACTTCTCCGAGGCCGCCAATTGTGCCGACGTCATCGTCATGGGGGTGCCGTCGCACGGCTTCCGTGGAGTGCTGACCGAGCTTGCCGGGGAGTTGCGGCCGCGGGTGCCGGTGGTGTCTCTGGTGAAGGGACTCGAGCAGGGCACCAACTACCGGATGAGCCAAATCGTCGACGAGGTGCTGCCTGAGCACCCCGCCGGATTCTGGCCGGGCCGAACATCGCCCGCGAGGTCGCCGATGGCTACGCCGCCGCGGCGGTGCTGGCGATGCCTGACCAACATCTGGCGGCCCGTCTCGCAGAGCTGTTCCGTACCAAACGATTTCGGACGTACACCTCCGACGACGTAGTTGGTGTGGAGATGGCCGCGCGTTGAAGAATGTGTATGCGATCCCCGTCGGGATGGGCTACTCGATGGGCATCGGCGAGAACACCCGTGCGATGGTTATGGCCCGCGCGGTGCGCGAGATGTCCAAGCTCGGCGAGGCAGCGGGCGGACACCGGGACACGTTCGCGGGTCTGGCCGGCATCGGCGATTTGATCGTCACTTGCACCAGCCAGCGCAGCCGCAACCGTCACGTCGGCGAGCAGCTCGGCGCGGGCAAGCCGATCGACGAGATCATCGCATCGATGAATCAGGTCGCTGAGGGAGTCAAGGCTTCCAGTGTGATCATTGAGTTTGCCGAGGAGTACGGGCTATCCACGCCGATCGCTCGCGAGGTCGACGGCGTTATCAACCGCGGCACGACTGCCGACGCGTACCGCGGCCTCGCGGCAGAAAAGCCCGGCCACGAGGTCCACGGTACGGGCTTCTAGTGTTGCCGCTCGGTCGGCATGCGGCGACATTCTCGTGAGTGCCCCCGAAAGGGAGAGCAAAAAGTGCTCTTCCGGGGGAAGCCAGCCGGTGTCGGGTCGGGTGACGATGGTTCCTGGACTAGAAGTCGCGAGGGGATTCGATCGTCGATTCCCCTCGTAGACGGTGAAAGGAGCAGGTCTGATGGCAACACATGCCGAACCCGGCATCTCGGCCTCCGCGCGTGACTTGTCGCCGTACCCGACCGACTACCGGACGTGGAAGATCCTGGCGTGGGCCGGTCCGGTCTTTTTGGCCGCAGTCTTCGGCCTGTGGGGGCTGGTGGCTCACAACATGCCGCCCTTCCCACCCAGCGCGACGCCCGACGAGGTCAAGGCGCACTTCCAGGAGCTCAGGCTGCCTCTGTTGATTGCGCTGAGCGTCTGCGTCACGATGACCGCCCTCTACATGGCGTGGAGCGTGGCGGTCGCCCGGGTGATGGAACGCATCGAAGGCCCCGGCGGTTTGTTGTCCAAGCTGGAAATGATGGGCGGCACCATCACCTGCGCCCCTGTCATGGTGACCTTGGCCATCTGGTTGACCGCCGCCCACGAGGTGAACTACCTCAGCGCGGAGGTCATGCACATGCTCTATTGGATGGGCTGGCTGCTGTTCGACTTGGCGTACTTTGTCACCTCGCTGCAGATCGCGGCGGTCTGCATCGTCTTCATGCGGGACAAGCGGGAGAAGAAGCTGGTCCCCGACGCCGTCAGCTGGTGGGGCTGGGTCACCTTTGCATCGTTCTTCGCAGTCAGTGCGATCCCGTTCGTCACCACCGGACCGCTGGCCTTCAACGGCATGATCAGCTTCTGGATCGCGTTCTTTACCTGGTTCTTCTGGATTCCCAGCCTGTCGTTCTTCATCATCAAGGCCATCCCCCGGCTGAAGGCCGAAGACGAGGCCGCGGGGCGCGTGAACGCTTAGTCGGTCGGCGTGGAGGTCGTCACGACCGACCGTGTGAA
>JAVRPF010000454.1:0-3045 GCA_032162385.1 Mycobacterium sp. | reverse complement strand
AGAACGCCGCCCGGCTGTCCGTGCCGTTGCTGGTGCAACGCGGCATCGATCACGGCATCCCGCCGATCGTGGATGGCCGCTCGTCGCGCGAACTGCTCTCGATCGTCGCGACGCTCTGCGGTGTGGTACTGGTGCAGGCCTTCAGTCGGATGTACTTCCTGCGCCGCGCGGGGCGGATCGGTCAAGAGGTGCTACTCGAGTTGCGCCGCAGGATCTTCCGGCACTTCCAGCGCCTCGACGTCGCCTTCCACGACCGCTACACCTCCGGCCGCGTGGTCGCCCGCTCGACCAATGACGTCGAGGCCATCCAGGACTTGCTGGAGACCGGGTTCGACGGTCTGATCACCGCCATCCTGACGCTCTGCGGGACGGCGGTGCTGCTCGTCGTGCTCGACGTGCGGCTCGGCCTGATGTGCCTGTGTGCCTTCCCGATCCTGGTGCTGCTGGTGTGGTGGTTTCGCACCCAGTCGTCGAAGACCTACCTGAAGGTGCGCGAGAGCGCCGCCCTGGTGATCGTGCAGTTCGTCGAAACCATGACCGGCATCAAGGCCGTGCAGGCCTACCGCCGCGAGCCGCGAAACCAGCAGATCTTCGAAGACGTCGCCGACCAGTACAAGGCCATCAACGAGAAGGCCTTCAAGCTACTGGCTGTCTTCATGCCGGGGGTCCGGCTGGTCGGCAACATCACCACCGGGATCGTGTTGCTCTACGGCGGCTACCGGGTGCTGGAGGGCGAGATGACGCTCGGCACCCTGACCGCCTTCCTGCTGTATCTGCGCATCTTCTTCGAGCCCATGCAGGAGATCTCCCAGTTCTTCAACACCTTCCAGTCGGCCGCCGCAGCGCTGGAGAAGATCGCAGGGGTGCTGGCCGAGGCGCCGGGCATCCAGGATCCGCCGCACCCGGTGCAGCTGCAGAAGGTCAACGGCGACATTGGCTTTCGCCACGTGGACTTCTCCTACGCCCCGGGCCGTCCCATACTGCCCGACCTGAACCTGGAGATACCGGCGGGCCAGACCGTTGCCCTGGTCGGCACCACGGGTGCGGGCAAGACCACCATCGCGAAGCTGATCGCCCGGTTCTACGACCCGGTCGCCGGATCGGTGACGCTCGACGGCGTCGACCTCCGCGATCTCGCGCAGGCCGAACTCCGCCGTCACATCGTGATGGTCACGCAGGAGAACTTCATGTTCGAGGGCACCGTCGCCGACAACATCCGGTTCGGTCGCCCCGACGCCAGCGACGACCAGGTGCGGGAAGCCGCCACCGCGGTCGGTGCGGACCGGTTCATCGACACCCTCGCCGACGGGTATGGCACCGACGTCGCCAAGCGCGGCGGCCGGTTGTCCGCGGGCCAGCGGCAGCTGATCGCGTTCGCGCGGGCGTTCCTCGCCGATCCCGCGGTGCTGATCCTCGACGAGGCCACGTCGTCGCTCGACATCCCCAGCGAGCGGTTGGTCCAGCGGGCCCTGGCGACCGTGCTGACCGACCGCACCGCGGTGGTTATCGCGCACCGGCTGTCCACGGTCCAGAGCGCGGACCGGGTACTGGTCCTCGAGCACGGTCGCATCGTCGAGGACGGTCCGCCCGACGAATTGATCACCCGCGACGGCCGATACGCCGCCCTGCACCAAGCCTGGGTCGACTCGCTGGCCTGAGTGTCCGTTGGCGGCACGCTCGCGGGCGAACTCGGGAATCCGCCGCGGACGGCGAGTGTGACGTAGATCCTATCTGTCATGGGGACCAACACCGATCTTTACCGCAGCGCCCGCGATCAGCTCGTCGCCCTGATCAACGACTACGACAAGGCCGTTGACGAGTTCGCGTGGCCGCAACTGACCGGCGCGTTCAATTGGGCGACCGACTGGTTCGACGTCATTGCCCGGGATCCCAACTCCGCGGACCGGCTCGCGCTGTGGATCGTCGAGCAGGACGGCACCGAGCAGAAGGTGACGTTTGCGCAGATGGCGGACCGCTCCGACAGTGTGGCGGCCTGGCTCGAGCAGCTCGGGGTGGTCAAGGGCGACCGCGTCATCCTGATGCTGGGCAACCAGGTCGAACTGTGGGAATCGATGCTCGCGGTCGCCAAACTCGGGGCGGTCATCATGCCGACCACCAGTGCGCTGGGACCCGCCGACCTCGCCGACCGGATCACCCGCGGCGGTGCCCGGGTGGTCATCGCGAACGCCGCCGACACTGCCAAGTTCGGCGACCCCAAGCTTCGGGACGGCCAGTACACCCGCATCGTGGTGGGCGGTCGCATGGACGGCTGGCATGCCTACGCGGATGCGGGCGACATGGTTCCGGCCGGGCCGTCGGTGGCCAGAACGACCGTCGACGATTCGATGCTGGTCTACTTCACCTCCGGCACCACCAGCAGGCCGAAGCTGGTCGAGCACTCCCAGGTGAGCTATCCGGTCGGGCACATGTCGACGATGGCGTGGATCGGTGTGCGCCCCGGCGATGTGCACCTGGCGATCAGCTCACCTGGCTGGGCCAAGCACGCCTGGAGTTGTTTCTTCGCGCCGTGGATCGCCGAGGCGACGATCTTCGTCTACGACTACGAGCGGTTCGACGCCGCGGCGCTGCTGCACCAGATCCGGCGCGCCGGGGTGAACACCTTCTGCGCGCCGCCGACGGTATGGCGGATGCTCATCCAGTCGGACCTCGGACCGAAACCCGAAGGGCTGCGCGAGATCCTGGGCGCCGGCGAGCCGCTGAACCCCGATGTCATCGCGCGGGTTGAACGGGCGTGGGGACTGACCATCCGGGACGGGTTCGGCCAGACCGAGACGACGTTGCAGGTCGGCAACACGCCCGGCCAACCGGTGAAGGCGGGGTCGATGGGACGGCCCATGCCTGGAGTGCCCGTGGTGCTCGTCGACCCGCTGACCGGTGACCCCGCCGACGAGGGCGAAATCTGCCTGCAGCTCAGCCCGAATCCGCTGAACCTGATGACCGGATACCTCGGTGATCCGGCGCGCAACGATGCGGCGATGTCGGGCGGTTACTACCACACCGGCGACGTCGCCAGCCGCGACGAGG
>JAVRPF010000453.1:0-5345 GCA_032162385.1 Mycobacterium sp. | reverse complement strand
GAGGAGAGGCGATGAGCCTCTCGGGCGAAGAGCAGAGTGCACCAAGGAGCGTGTCGGACGTGGACCTCGACGACGTTGCGCCGCCGCGTGTTTCGCGCCGAACGGCCGTCATCCGAGTCGTCCTCGGCCTGGTGGCGGCGGGCGTCGTCGTCGGTGCGGTGTGGGCCTGGCTGGCGCCGCCGATCCAGGCCGTCGTCGCGTTGACCCGCGGCGGTGACCGGATCCGCGGCTACCTGGGCGATGAGGCGGACCACCTGTTCCTCGGTGCATTTCTGATCTCGGGCCTGCTCGGCGCGGTCGCGGTGGTCTCGGCCACATTGGTGTGGCAATGGCGGGCACACCGTGGACCGGCCATGGTCGGCGCGTTGGTGGTCGGTGCCGTTGCCGCGGCCGGCGCGGCGACGGGTGTCGGTGCGGCGCTGGTGCGTTGGCGCTACGGCGTCATCGACGTCGCGGCCGCTCCTGTCTCACCCGAACACCGCGTGCACTACGTCGTCGAGGCGCCCGCGGTGTTCTTCGGGCATACGCCGTTGCAGATCGCCACGACGATCCTGTTGCCCGCCGGAGCGGCGGCGCTGATCTACGCGCTGTGCGCACTCGCCACCAAGCGGGACGACCTCGGGGCCTGGCCGCCTTTTGATCGAGTGCCGCCCTTTGATCGAGCAGCGCCTATTGATCGAGCACCGATAGGGGCTGACGGTCCACCAGCCGACCCGTCACCACCTTCGCCGTGATCAGACCCAACCGCAGCATGCCCAGATAGGTCGAGGGGTTCAGCAGCGTCGGCCACTTCGTGCGCAGACGGTGCTCGGAGAGCGGGCGACCGGCGAAGCGGTCCCGCAACCACCGCAGCGTCATCGGGGCGGACAGCGGATGCAGCAGCAGGTGCTCACTGAGCATGTCGCGGTGGTAGGTGACGTCCGCGCCGCCGGCGACATAGGTGTCGACCAGGTCGTCGATGTCCTCGGCTGAGATCAGCTGGTCGTGCACGGCCTGGACGATCAGCACCGGAGGGGTGGGCACCGCGGCACCCAGCTTGATGTCGTCGAACACGTGCCGAACTTCGGGGGTATCGAGGATCTGCTGCAATGGCAGGTCGAGCATGTCGCCCATGTCCTTCTTGGCCATCCGGATGACCGCCTCGGCGGTGGTCATCCCGTGCAGGCGTTGCAGCATCGCCTTGCCTTCTTCGGTGGCGTGCGCCTGGATGACGCGGTTGAGTTCGGGATAGATGTCGGCGAGCGCGGCGACCACCAGCGCGGGCAGCCCGGACATGAGGGTGCCGTTGAGCCGCCGGAAGGTATGGCCGAGGTCACCGACGGGCGAGCCGAGCACCGCGCCGACGATGTTGAGCTCGGGTGCGTAGGAGCCGCTCATCTCGGCGGCCCAGGCGCTGGCCAGGCCACCGCCGGAGTAGCCCCACAGTCCGATCGGTGCCGACGGTGACAGACCAAGCCGCTCTGAGCCCAGCACGGCGCGCAACCCGTCGAGAACGTGATACCCGGGTTCGTATGGCGCGCCCCACATCCCGTTGCGACCCTCGTGGTCGGGCACGGAGACGGCCCAGCCCTCGGCGACGGCGGCCGCGATCAGCAGGTACTCGAACTGTGCGACAGCGCCGGGCGCCTTCGCGCGTCGCCGCAGCGCATAGGACGGGAAGCAGCGCGACGTCACGGCGTCGATCGCGCACTGGTAGGAGACCACCGGGCACACGGCCTCCGGGCCGCGCTCGGCAGGCACGATGACCGTGGTGGCCGCGGCTTCCGGACGGCCGTGCATGTCGGTGGTCCGATACAGCAGCTGGGTGGCCTTGATGCGCTGCGGGATCAATCCGAGAAAGGCCAGCTCGACGTCGCGGCTACGCAACATCGCGCCCAGGTTGGCGTGCTGGAAACCTGCAGGTGGATCGTAGAACGGGTCATCGGATGGCAGCTGTGGGCGGGCTCCCCGCTGAAGTTCTTCGTGCTCTGGCTGCCCGATCCATTCGGCGCCACTTGCCGGAGCCACGCTGCCCAAGTCCATCGGGGCAGTATTCCTTAAGGAGGCGTTAAGAATCCAGTCGACTCACCCGGGCGGGCGCAGCGCGGCGAACTCGTCGGTGACCCGGTATTGGGACTCGGTGAAGCGGTACTGCGCCGCCGGCCGGCCTCCGGCGCGACCCGACTTGGCCGTCGTTCCGGTTGGGGTGATCACGCCGCGCCTGACCAGCACTCGTTGCAGGTTCGTGGGGTCGACCTGGTAGCCGAGCGCGGCGCCGTACACGTCGCGCAGCGTGGACAGCACGAATTCTCTTGGTGCCAGCGCGAATCCGATGTTGGTGTAGGACAGCTTGGCCACCAGTCGGGTATGGGCATTGGCAATCATCGTCTTGTGGTCGAACGCCATGGGCGGCAGCGCGCTGACCGGATGCCAGCGGGTGTCCGATGGCAGCTCGGGGGTGGCGGGGGAGGGCACCAGGCCCAGGAAGGTCGACGCGATGGTGCGGGTGTGCGGCACCCGGGCGGGATCGGAGAACACCGCGAGCTGTTCAAGATGCGTCAATTCGCGCAGGTCCACCTTCTCGGCGAGTTGACGCCGGACTGAACTCGTCATGTCCTCGTCGTGACGCAGTCGGCCGCCGGGCAGCGACCACGTGCCTCGCTGCGGATCCATTGCACGTTCCCACAGCAACACGCTGAGCTGCGGGTTTCGCGTCGACAGCTGCCGAACCTGGAAGACGACGGCGAGCACTTCGTGCGCAGTGCTAGTATTAGCCATGTTTTCGATCATAAGTCGAAAACCTATCCTGATCAAAGAGGAGCCGGCTATGACGGTGTTGGACCGCACCGCGGAGTCACCTGGCGGCTGGGCCGCCCAGATTACGAACGGCCCCGGCGGATACGGCGGCGTCATCGCCGACGAGGAATGGGCCGCCGAGGTTCGCAGACTGGCCAAGCAGCGCAATGCGACGCTGCTTGCGCACAACTATCAACTGCCTGCCATCCAGGACATCGCCGACCACGTCGGTGACTCGCTCGCGCTGTCGCGGATCGCCGCGGAGGCGCCCGAGGACACCATCGTGTTCTGCGGCGTGCACTTCATGGCCGAGACCGCCAAGATCCTGAGCCCCGAGAAGACGGTGCTGATCCCCGACCAGCGGGCCGGCTGCTCACTGGCCGACTCGATCACCGCCGACGACTTGCGGGCGTGGAAGGACGAGTACCCGGACGCCGTCGTCGTGTCCTACGTCAACACCACCGCCGCTGTGAAGGCGCTCACCGACATCTGCTGCACGTCGTCCAATGCCGTCGAGGTCGTGGCGTCCATCCCCGAGGACCGCGAGGTGCTGTTCTGCCCGGACCAGTTCCTCGGCGCACACGTCCGCCGGATCACGGGTCGCAAGAACGTGCACGTGTGGGCGGGCGAATGCCACGTGCATGCCGGGATCAACGGTGACGAACTCGCCGACCAGGCCCGCGCGCACCCGGACGCCGAGCTCTTCGTGCACCCCGAATGCGGTTGCGCCACGTCGGCGCTGTATCTCGCCGGTGAAGGCGCCTTCCCCGACGACCGGGTGAAGATCCTGTCCACGGGTGGCATGTTGGACGCCGCGCGCCAGACCAGGGCGCGCCAGGTTCTGGTTGCCACCGAGGTCGGCATGCTGCACCAGTTGCGCCGCGCCGCACCGGAAGTCGACTTCCGCGCCGTCAACGACCGCGCGTCCTGCAAGTACATGAAGATGATCACGCCCGCGGCACTGCTGCGCTGCCTCGTCGAAGGCGCGGACGAGGTGCACGTCGACGCTGAGACGGCGAGCCTCGCGCGCGCGAGCGTGCAGCGGATGATCGAGATCGGCCAGCCCGGCGGCGGAGAATGACCACCCGGGCATCCGGCACCGCGTGCCGTGGGCGCACCTACTGGCAGCAGCGCGCTGACGTCGTCGTGATCGGCACCGGGGTGGCGGGTCTGGTCGCCGCGCTCGCCGCGCACCGCCGGGGTCGCCGGGTCATGGTGCTGAGCAAGGCGGCCGAGACGGCCACGTTCTACGCGCAGGGCGGCATCGCCGTCGTCCTGCCCCGCACCGACGACACCATCGAGGCGCACGTCGCAGACACGCTGGCCGCGGGCGGGGCTCTGTGCGATCCGGAGGCGGTCACTTCGATCGTCACCGACGGGTATGCCGCGGTCGCCGAACTGGTCAATGACGGAGCGCGTTTCGACGAATCGGCGCCAGGGCAGTGGTCACTGACCCGCGAGGGCGGCCATTCCCGGCGCCGGATCATCCATGCCGGCGGCGACGCCACCGGCGCGGAGGTGCAGGGGGCACTGGACCGCGCCGCGGCAACGCTGGACATCCGGCGAAACCACGTTGCGCTGCAGGTGATGCACCGTGACGGTGCGGTGACCGGTGTGCTGGCGCGCAACGACGACGGACTCGGCGTCGTGCACGCCCCGTCGGTGATCCTGGCGACCGGCGGTCTCGGCCACCTGTACTCCGCGACCACCAATCCGGAGGGCTCCACCGGTGACGGCATCGCGCTGGCGCTATGGGCCGGCGTCGCGGTCAGCGACGTCGAGTTCATTCAGTTCCACCCGACGATGCTGTTCGACGGTCAGACCGGTGGCAGGCGTCCGCTGATCACGGAGGCGATCCGCGGCGAGGGTGCGGTCCTGCTCGACGCCCGGGGTGATTCGGTCACCGAAGGCGTTCACCCGATGGGCGACCTCGCGCCTCGCGACATGGTGGCCGCGGCCATCGACGCACGACTGACTCATACCGGGGAGCCGTGTGTCTATCTCGACGCGCGGGCCATCGCCGACTTCACCCGGCGCTTTCCCACTGTGACCGCGGCGTGCCTGGCCGCTGGAATCGATCCGACGCGCCAACTGATTCCGGTGGTTCCCGGCGCCCATTACAGCTGCGGTGGCGTCGTCACCGACGTGCACGGACGTACCGAGATGTCCGGACTGTTCGCGGCGGGGGAGGTGGCGCGCACCGGCATGCACGGCGCCAACCGTCTCGCGTCCAACAGCCTGCTCGAAGGCCTGGTGGTGGGTCGCCGCGCGGGCGTGGCGGCCGCCCGGCACGCCGTGGACGCGGGTCCGTCCCGCGCAGGTGAGCCCGACCCCGTCGATCGGGTCGCGTTGGGCCGCAACGACTTGCAGCGCGCGATGAGCAACCACGCATCGGTGGTGCGCGATGCCGACGGGCTCCGGCGGCTCGCCGATCTGTTGGCTGCCGCGCCCGCGCTGGTGCAGCGCAACCGCACGACGATGGAGGACACGGCGTTGACGGCGACGGCGCGGGTCGTCGTCGCCGCCGCGCTGGAGCGAACCGAGTCGCGCGGTTGCCATCACCGGTCCGA
>JAVRPF010000452.1:0-3103 GCA_032162385.1 Mycobacterium sp. | reverse complement strand
GCCGAGCGGATGCCCGTGACGACACCTGCTGGGCGGCTTCGTGATCCAAGTGCCCGCCGTCGTCTGGACTAGATCACCGACACGGGCCATGAACCGAGCGTAGGACCAACTGGGTGACGACCGCGCCTGACGCCGCGCACCACTCTCCGGTGGCGGGCCGGCCCTTTTTCGTGTCGGTGCCTGTCGCTACAGTCGCCGCGCATGAGCAACGCTGCGCACTGGGCCCGTCTCCGCAGGAAACAAGTTCCGTGAGGTAGCAAGGACAACCGAGAACCCGACCACCAAGCTATTGGCCGAGGGGCTGACGCATCTCAGCGAGGCGGTCAGAGAACTGCATCAGGAACTCGAGCATCTCGAGAATCAGATCCGGCGGTGATAACGGCGGTATGGCAGGGGAAGGGTTTCGCCGCACGCTGCGTGATGTGGTTTACGCTGCCGGACGTGTCGACGACGCCTGCACCTACACCAATGCCGAAGTCGGGGATGGTGACGCGGAGTCGGAGGATGGTTCAGAAACACCCCCCAACCGAATGAAGCGCCTCGTCCGAGCGCGGCCTCGGCCAAAGCTGTAGCGATGGCCCGCGACGAAGTTGAACTCGCTCTATCAGGTGCCCCCTTTGGAGGAGATCCTCGCGGATTCATTGACTTTCTCGGACTAAATGGCCGACCGCTGGGCGACAACCGTTGGGCCGTATGGCCGAGCAACGACAAGGTTTTCGTCAGCCATCACGGCCTGGCCGACGGCACCGAGTTCTTGAATCGGTTCGACCAGCTCACGCAACTACCGATGAACAACGCCCACCTAGACGACCCAGCGGTGATCGCGCGCTTCGCCGAACACGATAGGCAACTCGCAGAGCGGATGGCCGGACCCGACATCGCGGCCGTATTTCACAGCATCCAATCGGACATACTCAAATGCTCCAGCCACGATCAGCTGATCGCAGTAGTAGAGCAAGCATGCGCGCTTCTCGGGACACTCCCGCTGGAGTCAACTGGCGAGCTCCTGTTTTCCAACCTGAATGCACACCTCGTCATCGCAACCGACCTCCTTATCCGGCGAGTTCGATTGCCTGCGATCATGTTCCGCTTCGACCAAGATCCGGACGCGATGGAGACGATCGCCAGCATCGGAGATGAGGGCGGCTACTTCGCATCGTCGACAAACTGGTTTCAGGACGTCATCAGCGCATCCCACTACTTTGGCCCGCTGCTGGGGTGTCTGAGTCCAGGCTTCTGGTGCGTTCCCACCGGACGGCCGCCCGCTGCGATCCTCTTCAACCTCGGAACGGGTATTGCCAGTTCCCGGCGCACGGACCACCGACACCTGATCCCGCCGGAACCCTCGGCCCCTCCGAACATCCCTGAGAGGAATCGCAATGGCGAACGACGACAGCGCGATTGACCGCGCCGAGATCGCGGCTGATCTCGAGCGGGCCCGCGTCGAATTGCACCGACTGCTCGCCGAGGCCGAGCGCACAGACGCATGGAGCAAACCGACGCGCAGCACACGTTGGACCAACGAACAGTTGTTGTTCCACATGGTTTTTGGCTACATGATCGTGCAACGGCTGCTCATTCTCGTGAAGGCCTTCAGCCGGCTGCCAGATTCAGTCAGCCGCGTCTTCGCCCGAGTCCTCAACGCCGCAACCCGCCCATTCGATGTCATCAATTACTACGGCTCCTGCGCGGCCGCGCTGGTCTACAACCGCCACCGAATGGGCGCAAAGATGGATCGCGTACTCGCCGCGTTGCAGCGCAAACTCGCCCGTGAATCACAGGACGCTTTCCAACGCGGCATGCACTTCCCCACACGCTGGGACCCCTTTTTCAGGGACTACATGACGCTCGACGACGTCTACCGCTACCCCGGCCAGCACTTCGACTTCCACAAACGCCAACTCAACCTGAACTCCACCGCCACTGATCTTTGAACTACGTGCAGCACGCAACAACACCGCCGACGCGAATCCCCCGGAACACCGGTTGGGCTTACGGCGGGAGCACGTGATCTCCTGGCTGCGCGGCCGGGGAGCCCGCTCGCCGAAGCTGCCGGAATGACGCGGCGCACCCTCGGGCGTGAGCTGTCGTGAATGGTCACTGTTTGCTGCCTCGGGCGTCTCTTAGAGGTCCGTCATCTAGGTGAAGTGCCGACTTGGTGACTTCGACGCTCCAGCAGTTGCACGTCGCGCCATCGGCCGTCGCGTTGGCCGATTGCCTCGCGTACCCCCGCCACGCGGAATCCACAGCACCGGTGCAGTGTCAGGCTGGCGGTGTTCTCGGGGAAGATGCCGCATTCGATGGTCCATATTCCTGCGGCTTCTACGGAGTCGATCAAGGCTGTGAGGAGTCGGGTGCCCACCCCGCCGCCCTGGTGCCGGGGGTCGACATAGAGGCTGCTTTCGACGACGCCGCCGTAGACGCATCGCGACGAAACCGGCGCTGCTGCGGCCCATCCCAGGACAGCATCGCCGCCGTCGAGCGCGACTAGCCGATGGACGGCGAGGTGGTCAGCGTCGAAGGCCTGCCAGGTCGGCGCGGTGGTTTCGAAGGTGGCGTTGCCGGTGTCGATGCCGGCCTGAAAGATTCGCAGCACTTCCAGAGCGTGATCCGCCGACATTGCCACGATGTTCGGCACGTCGTTCATCTGAGCCAGCCCGCGTGGTTGCTACCGGCAGCAGTTGGGATCTAAAACCGCGCACAGTGCCGCGACGGCATCGCTGTGCGGGCGGTGGTAGACGTTCATGCCGCGGCGGTCGGATTCCACCAGCCCGGCGCGGCGCAGCTGGCTAAGGTGATGACTCACCGTGGATTCGGTCAACCCCAGGGCCACCGCGAGTTCGCCGCTGTTCTCCTCCCCCGCCGCAGAACTGAACAGAAACGACATGATCTTCACCCGGGCCGGATCGGCGAGCGCCTTGAGCCGCAGCGCCACATGCAGCGCGTCCTCATCGGTCCAGCGGCCACGGGGGCGCAGTGTGCCGGTCACCCCGCGACAGCAACCCGATCCGCGGCGGCACGCCACCCACTGCTGAACGAGCCGCCCGACCCCCCACATCCGATGACGGACCCACGCCCGGTCGCCTTCCCAAGCCGCACATAT
>JAVRPF010000451.1:0-5418 GCA_032162385.1 Mycobacterium sp. | reverse complement strand
GGGATCCATTCACGCGTAGAGGATCTGGAGCGAACGAGTGACGATGCGGTTGTTGGTGTCCGCGGTGATGGTGCTGATCGGCGTTGCGGGTCTGGCGGGCGCCACGGCCGGCGCTCAGCCGTCGAGTCCGGCGCCTACGCCGCCCGGGTCGACGTCTGACGAACTGGCCGACATGGTGATGGATGCGATCGGACACGGATCCGGCGCGCCGACCACCACACCGGTTCCGCCCCCGCACTGAAATTCAATGCAGAGTGAGCGTGACGGCCTGCGTCAGCGACGCGCCTGCCACCTCGTTGGCCGTGTGAGCGGGCAGGGCCACCAGCACCACCCTGTCGTCACCCCTGCCGGGTGAGGTGACCTTCTCGGAGACCAGGACGACGACGGCGTTCGTCGCCACCACGCGAGGCTGCTCGTCGACGGCGCCGCCGGGCGTCGCGGAATCGGCGGCCAGCACGTCCACCACGTCTCCAGGACGGATCAGGTCGAGTAGGGCGGCGTCGGCCAGACGTAGCGGAACCACCCGCGCGTCAGGACCTGCGGTGGCCTCGGCGAGTCGTGGGCTGAGCAGTCTGACATCGGTGATCACCTCCCCGCGGCGAGCCGGTCCGGCCAGGGTCGACCCGAGCAGCGTGGCCGGGTCGGCTTGAGAGCCGTCGGGAATGGTTGTCTTCGAACGTGATTCGATGCGAAGGTCGGCGGCGGTGAGTTCCACACCCGGCGCGAGGTCGTGCGCGAAGACGACGACTTCGGCGCGGCCGTCGGCGGGGTCGGGGCGCAGCGCGGCCACCCCGGCCAACACGACGAGCGCTCCCGCGGTCACCCGGCGGGCCGCCGCGGTCCTGGTCCAGTCCGGTCGCAGCGCCTGCGCCAGCCGGCTCACCGGCGACGGATTGAGCGATTCCCCCATGCGCCCACGTTAAATGGGAGAGGCGGCTTTCCAACCCCGGCGATGGCCGGGCCTGTGGATAACCCCGGCTACGAGCTGGCGGCGGCGGGGGCGGAGCTACTGCTCGAATTCGAGCTCGAGCCGTTCGACGAGCTGGAGCCCGACGAACCCGACGAACTCGAGCTCGACGAGTCGGAACTCGACGAGTCGGAGGACGACGAGGCGCCGACGGACTCGCTGCTCTTCGCCGACCCGTTGGACGAGCTGCCGCTCGAACTCGTCGCCTTCTCGCGGCTGTCGTTGCGGTAGAAGCCGCTGCCCTTGAACACCACACCCACCGAGCCGAACAGCTTGCGCAGCCGGCCGGAGCACTTGGGGCACGCGGTCAGCGCATCGTCGCTGAACGCCTGTACCGCGTCGAACCGATTGTCGCAATCGGTACACGCGTAGGAATAGGTCGGCACGAAAACCTCCGAGACAGTCAAACTTCTTAGCACTCTACCGGCGCAAGTGCTAGAACCGCTATGTGGGCCGCGTCATTCCCGTTCTGGTCGTGATCGTCGCGGTCGGCGTTGCAGTGGCCGGCTGGCTGCACTTCCACAGCGAGTCGATGCTATCGGTACCGCCCGGTGCGCCGTCGTCCCAGGGCTCGGCCGGATACGACCAGGTCAGGGAGGACCTTCGGCGGCTGCCGGTGAAGGGGTGGGACCGACGCAGCGACTTCGCCAGGTACCGGTTCGGCGAAGCGTGGAGCGACGACGTCGAGGTCGAGTTCGGCCACAACGGCTGCAACACTCGCGACGACGTGCTGCGCCGCGATCTCGCCGACCTCGCCGTGCGGCCCGGCACCTGCTTCGCGCAGCGCGGCACGCTGCGTGACCCGTACCGCGGCGAGACGATCCCCTTCGTCCGCGGACCCGCGACGTCGGACGCCGTGCAGATCGACCACGTCGTTTCACTGGCCGACGCCTGGTACAAGGGCGCCCGCGACTGGGACGACCAGCGCCGCCGCGACTTCGCCAACGATCCACGCAACCTGTTGGCCGTGAGCGCTAAGGGCAACTTCGACAAGGCATTTCGCGACGCGGCGAGCTGGCTGCCACCCAACGTGGGGTTCCGCTGCGAGTTCGTCGCCGACCAGGTGGAGGTGAAGCGCGCCTACGGGCTGTGGGTCTCCGACAAGGAGAAGCGGGCCATGGCCGAGGTGCTCGCCGGCTGTTAGTCGCGCGCCAGGAGCGCGACGAGGCCTCGGGCGGGTGTGAGCGCGTGCGTCATAGGCACGTCGTGGTCGGCACCGGGCAACCGGTCGACCAACTCGTCGTCGCGGACCACCGCGACCAACCGCGCGGCCGGAGCCGCCCAGCTCAGCGACCGGTCGTAGAAGCCGGCGCCGCGGCCGAGTCGAATCCCGGCGAGGTCCACCGCCAGCGCCGGAACCAGGATCACCGACGCGGCGGCGATCGTTTCGACGCCCAACCACGGCGGCTCGGGCTCGCGCAGCCCGAAGCTGGCGTCGACCAGGCCACCGGCGCGGTACTCGCCCCATTGCAGTGGCAGGGGGATCCCCGTCTCGTCCTCGCGGGCGACGGGCAGCAGAACCCGCCCACCGAGCCCGGCCAGCGCGTCGAGCAACGCCGGCGAACCGGGTTCGGAACCCACCGGCACGTAGGCGCAGACGGTGTCCCCGGCGCGCACCAGCGCGGGCAGATGCCCGCACAGCGCGTCGGCGTCCGCCCGGCGCTGCGCGGGCGAGGTCAGGCGGCGGGCCCGCAGCACCGCCTCGCGCCATTCGGCCTTCGTCGTCGGATCCACGAACCCACCATGACATCCGAACGACGGACCTTCTGTGACTTGCCAACCTCAAGAGGTCGCAAACCGGGGATGACGTTATGGTGTGAACGATGACGACACGGCCCGAGGTGCCGATCCCGCGCACGGCGGTCGTTCCCGCCGCCGGTCTGGGGACCCGATTCCTGCCTGCCACCAAGACGGTGCCCAAGGAGTTGTTGCCGGTCGTCGACACTCCCGGAATCGAGTTGGTGGCCGCCGAAGCGGCCCAGGCCGGCGGCGAACGCCTGATCATCATCACCTCCGAGGGCAAGGACGGCGTGGTCGCGCACTTCGTCCAGGACCTCATCCTCGAGGGCACGCTGGAGGCCCGCGGCAAGCACGTGATGCTGGAGAAGGTGCGCCGGGCGACGGCGCTGATCAAGGTCGAGTCCGTGGTGCAGAAGGAGCCGCTCGGGCTCGGTCATGCCATCGGGTGCGTCGAGGAGAAACTGCTGCCCGACGAGGACGCCATCGCGGTGCTGCTGCCCGACGACCTGGTCCTGCCCACGGGCGTGCTGGAGACCATGTCGAAGGTGCGCGCCAAGCGCGGCGGTTCGGTGCTCTGCGCCATCGAGGTGCCGCCCAACGAGATCAGTGCCTACGGCGTCTTCGACGTCGAGGTGGTCCCTGACGCCGCGAATCCGAACGTCTTGCGCGTCAAGGGCATGGTGGAGAAGCCGAAGGCCGAGGACGCCCCGTCGCCGTACGCCGCCGCCGGTCGGTACGTGTTGGACCGGGCGATCTTCGACGCGCTGCGTCGGGTCAAGCCCGGCGTCGGAGGCGAGATTCAGCTGACCGACGCCATCGCTCTGCTCATCGAGGACGGCCACCCGGTGCACGTCGTTGTCCATCGCGGTCGCCGACACGACCTGGGAAATCCCGGCGGCTACCTCAAGGCTGCGGTTGACTTTGCATTGGAACGCGACGACTACGGACCGGAGCTGCGGCGCTGGTTGGTCGAGCGATTGGGCCTGGGCGAACACTAGCGAGTGCGCAGCGGGCCATGGCACTGCAGAAAGGCGCACTGTGCGTTCGGTCGAGGAGCAGCAGGCTCGGGTAGCCGCAGCCGCGGTAGCGCCAAGGCCGGTGCGGGTGGCCATTGCCGAGGCACAGGGTCTGATGTGCGCCGAGGAAGTCGTCACCGAACGGCCGTTGCCCGGCTTCGACCAGGCCGCCATTGACGGGTATGCCGTGCGCAGCGTCGACGTGCTGGGAGTCGATCCGGGTGACGACGCCGACGACGGCGACGGCGACGACCGCGAGGTCAGCCTTCCCGTGATGGGCGTGATCGAGGCCGGCACGCGCACCCCCAGTCGTCTGCAGCCACGTCAGGCCGCCCGCGTTCAGACGGGCGCCCCGATGCCGACGCTGGCCGACGCGGTGTTGCCGCTGCGCTGGACCGACGGCGGGGAGTCGCGGGTGCGAGTGCTGCGCAGCGTGCGATCGGGGGCCTACGTCCGGCGCACCGGCGACGACGTGCAACCCGGTGACGTCGCGGTGCGGGCAGGCACGATCATCGGCGCGGCCCAGGTGGGCCTGCTCGCGGCGGTCGGCCGGGAGAAGGTGCTGGTGCATCCGCGACCGCGGCTGTCGGTGATGTGCGTCGGCGGGGAACTGGTCGACATCTCCCGCACGCCCGGCAACGGTCAGGTGTATGACGTCAACTCGTATGCGCTCGCTGCGGCGGGCCGCGATGCAGGCGCCGAGGTGAACCGCGTCGGGATCGTCGACACCGAATCCAAGGAGTTGCGCGACGTCGTCGAGGGCCAACTCAACCGCGCCGAGGTGGTGGTGATCGCCGGCGGCGTCGGCGGAGCGGCGGCCGAGAGCGTGCGTTCGGTGCTCTCCGAACTGGGGGAGATGGAGGTCGCCCGGATCGCGATGCACCCAGGTTCGGTGCAGGGTTTCGGCCAGTTGGGCCGCGAGGGCGTGCCGGTGTTCCTGTTGCCAGCCAACCCGGTCAGTGCGCTGGTGGTGTTCGAGGTCATGGTGAGGCCGCTGATCCGGATGTCGCTGGGCAAGCGGCAGCCGTTGCGGCGTGTCGTGCAGGCCCGAACTCTGTCGCCAATCTCCTCGGTGGCGGGGCGCAAGGGATACCTGCGCGGACAGTTGATGCGCGACCAGGACACCGGCGAGTATCTGGTGCAGGCCCTGGGCGGCGCACCCGGTGCGTCGTCGCACCTGCTCGCCACGCTTGCCGAGGCGAACTGTCTGGTGACCGTTCCGAGCGAGGCCGAACAGGTCCGCACCGGCGAGATCGTCGACGTGGCCTTCTTGGCGCAACGCGGTTGAGGAGCGTCGTGGCTGACCGACGGAGCGCGGCGTGAGCTTTCTGCGTTCGACGTCCATTCACCCGGGCTGGCCGAAGCCGGTCGGGCCGTTGCGGGTGCCCGCCGGAATGGTGCGGCTGCGTCCGGTGCGGTTGCGCGACGGCGCGCAGTGGAGCCGCCTGCGGCTGACTGACCGGGAGCACCTCGAACCCTGGGAACCGGTCGCCGAAGTGAACTGGGAAGTGCGCCATGCGATTTCGTCATGGCCGTCGATCTGTTCGGGTCTGCGGGCCGAAGCGCGTCGGGGGCGCATGCTGCCGTATGCCATCGAACTCGACGGCGAGTTCTCCGGACAACTCACCATCGGGAACGTCACCCACGGGGCGCTCCGGTCGGCGTGGATCGGCTACTGGGTGGCCAAGGCGGTGA
>JAVRPF010000450.1:0-3142 GCA_032162385.1 Mycobacterium sp. | reverse complement strand
ACGAAGCGGCGTGGGCGGCGAAGTCCTCGCCTACGTGTGGTGAGGGAGTAGACATGTCGCGCATTGGTAAGCAGCCGGTCCTGGTTCCCGCCGGGGTCGACGTCACGATCGACGGACAGAACGTGTCGGTCAAGGGCCCGAAGGGCTCCCTGGCACTCGCCGTTGCCGAGCCGATCTCGGTGGCACGCGGCGACGATGGCGCCATCATGGTGACCCGCCCCAACGACGAGCGGCTCAACCGCTCGCTGCACGGGCTGTCCCGCACGCTGGTGGCCAACCTGATCACGGGCGTCACCGAGGGTTACACCACCAAGATGGAGATCTTCGGAGTGGGCTACCGCGTGCAGCTCAAGGGCAACACCCTGGAGTTCGCGCTCGGTTACAGCCACCCGGTGATCATCGATGCCCCCGAGGGCATCACCTTCGCGGTGGAGACGCCCACCAAGTTCTCGATCACCGGTATCGACAAGCAGAAGGTCGGTCAGATCTCGGCCAACATCCGCCGCCTGCGTCGCCCAGACCCGTACAAGGGCAAGGGCGTGCGCTACGAGGGTGAGCAGATCCGCCGCAAGGTCGGAAAGACAGGTAAGTAATCATGGCGGCTAATACAGACTCCGCGAAGCGGAAGACCGTCGGGCAGAACATCTCCGAGACCCGTCGGGTAGCCCGACTGCGCAGGCACGCCCGGCTGCGCAAGAAGGTCGCCGGTACCGCCGACACCCCGCGCCTGGTGGTGAACCGCTCGGCGCGGCACATCCACGTGCAGCTGGTGGACGACCAAGACGGCGTCACGCTGGCCGCGGCTTCGTCGATCGAGGCCGACGTCCGCGCCGTCGAAGGCGACAAGAAGGCCCACAGCGTGCGCGTCGGTCAGTTGATCGCCGAGCGCGCGAAGGCCGCGGGCATCGACACCGTGGTGTTCGACCGTGGCGGGTACACCTACGGCGGCCGCATCGCCGCGCTGGCCGACGCCGCGCGAGAAGGCGGGCTGAAGTTCTAGATGATGAATGTCTTCGTTAAACAAATTGGAAGGACTGCATGATGGCCGAGCAGCCAACAACTGCTGGTGCCGGCGGCCCCAGTTCCTCGGACAACCGTCCCCCCAGGGGCGACCGCGATGGCCGGGGTCGTCGTGACGACCGCGGTGGCCGTGGCGGTCGTGACGGTGGCGAGAAGAGCAACTTCATCGAGCGCGTCGTCGCGATCAACCGCGTCTCCAAGGTGGTCAAGGGTGGACGGCGATTCAGCTTCACCGCCCTCGTGATCGTCGGCGACGGCAACGGCATGGTCGGCGTCGGCTACGGCAAGGCCAAGGAAGTCCCTGCCGCGATCGCCAAGGGCGTCGAGGAGGCCCGCAAGGGATTCTTCCGTGTGCCGCTGATCGGCAGCACCATCGTGCACCCAGTGCAGGGTGAGGCCGCCGCGGGTGTGGTCATGCTCCGCCCGGCAAGCCCCGGTACCGGCGTGATCGCCGGTGGTGCAGCGCGTGCGGTGCTGGAATGCGCCGGCGTGCACGACATCCTGGCCAAGTCGCTGGGCAGCGACAACGCGATCAACGTGGTGCACGCCACCGTTGCCGCGCTGAAGATGCTGCAGCGTCCTGAAGAGGTGGCGGCCCGTCGCGGCCTGCCCATCGAAGACGTCGCGCCGGCAGGCATGCTGAGGGCTCGGCGTGAGAGCGAGGCGCTGGCCGCCACGGCCGCGCGTGAGGGATCGGCTTAACGATGTCTGACTTGAAGATCACCCAGGTGCGCAGCACCGTGGGTGCACGTTGGAAGCAGCGCGAGAGCCTGCGGACACTCGGCTTGCGGAAGATCCGCCAGTCCGTGGTCCGCGAGGACAATCCGCAGACCCGCGGCCTGATCGCCGTGGTGCACCACCTCGTCACGGTCGAAGGGGTCGAGTCCAAATGACCATCAAGCTGCACGACCTGCGCCCCGCGCCCGGGTCGAAGACCGCCCGTACCCGCGTTGGTCGCGGTGAGGGCTCCAAGGGTAAGACCGCGGGTCGCGGCACCAAGGGCACCAAGGCCCGCAAGAACGTCCCCGCGACGTTCGAGGGTGGCCAGATGCCGATCCACATGCGGCTGCCGAAGCTGAAGGGTTTCCGCAACCGGTTCCGCACCGAGTACGAGGTGGTCAACGTGGCCGACCTCAGCAGGCTGTTCCCCAAGGGCGGCGAGGTCGGCATCGAGGAACTGGTGGCCGCCGGTGCGGTTCGGAAGAACACGCTGGTGAAGGTGCTTGGCGACGGCAAGCTGACCGTCAAGGTCGACGTCACGGCTCACAAGTTCAGCGGCAGCGCTCGCGAGAAGATCACCGCCGCAGGCGGATCGGCGACCGAGCTCTAGTAGCGCAGTGCCCGTGTGGGCATCTAGTGGTTATGTCCCGTAGTTGAAGCAGCCGACGCCTGGCACGCAGCCGCCGCCGCCGCCGGGGCCGCCGTGGCCGCAAGTGCCGTCGGCAGTGCAGCCGCCGCCGCCGCCAGGGCCGCCGCTGCCGCACGTCCCATCGGCAGTGCAGCCGCTGCCGCCGCCGGCGTCGCCGCTGCCGCAGGCCCCATTGGCACAACCGTCACCGCCGGGACTTTCAGGGGCAAATTGAGTGATCGACGTACCTGCGGCCCACGCGAAGGATTCTGCGGCAGCCACCGGTGCCGCAGCGATCGCCGTCGCGGCCACACCCGCCATCAACAGCGGAGGGATGAATCTTAGTTTGGCTATCATGTTTTTGGTTTACCACCAAGATCAGGTTGTTCAAACATCCAATTTTCGGCGACGTCGCCGACTCAGCTGAGCTGCGGAATCACGTCCGCGGCGAGCCGTTCCATCTGCTCGTGGTCCGCGGCGACGGACTCGCCGACCGGGTTGAGCAGAATCATCTGGGCGCCGGCGTCGATCACCTCGCGCAGTCCGCCCACGACGTCGTCTGGGGTGCCTGACACGGGGACGTCCTCGATGCCCGGCATGTCGCCGTAAATGCGGTGCAATCCGGCGACGACCCGTTCTCTGGCACGTGCGGCGTCGTCGTCGACCGTCAGGTACACCCGCTTGCCGATCGTGAATCGCGCCGGATCCTTGCCCTGCTCGTCGAGTTCGCGGCGCACGGTCTTCACGGCTTCGACGAAATGTGCCGTGGTGGAC
>JAVRPF010000449.1:0-10592 GCA_032162385.1 Mycobacterium sp. | reverse complement strand
AACACTTCGTTGAAGTGGGAGTGACCCGTCATGCCGCGAAGGGGGTTCACGGTCACGCCAGGCGCGCTCATGTCGATCGCCACCATCGTGACGCCGGCGTGCTTGGGCGCATCGGGATCGGTGCGCACCGTCGCAAGCCCCCACTGGCACTGGTGCGCCAGGCTGGTCCACACCTTCTGCCCGGTGATCCGCCAGCCGCCGTCGACCTTCTTGGCGGCCGTGCGCACCGCTGCGGCGTCGGAACCCGCACCCGGCTCGGAGAACAGCTGGCACCACATCACCTGGCCGCGCAGCACCGGTTCGACCCAGCGTTCGCGCTGGTCGTCGTTGCCCGCCTGGGCGATCGTCAGCGTCACCCAGCCGGTGATCCCCATGTCGGCCCGCTCGACGTTCGCGAACTCCTGCTCGATCACCAACTGCTCCAACACCCCCGCGCCGCGACCCCACGGCTTCGGCCAGTGCGGCACCAGATACCCGGAGTCGACAAGGAAGTCGCGCTGGTGCTCCGCCGGCAGGGACTTCCACGTGGTGACGGCGTCGCGGGCAGCCTTGCGGTACTCCTCGGCCTCGTCGGGCAGTGTGAACGAGGCGCCGTGCGCCTGGCCACTGCGCTGGCCGTCGACGACGTCGATCAGGGGCTCGGCGCCTTCTGCCATGACGGCCGCCAGCGTGCGGGCCCGCCGCAGGTACAGGTGCGCGTCGTGCTCCCACGTGAACCCGATACCGCCGTGCAGCTGAATGTTGTACTGCGCGTTGAATATCTGGGTCCTGATGGCGTGCGATGCCGCGACGGCGCCTGCGAACCAGGCGCTGTCCAGGTCGTCGGCCCTTGCGGCGTCCCAGGTAGCCGCCGTGGTCTGCTCGGCGTTGACGAGCATGTTCGCGGCGTGGTGCTTGACGGCCTGGAAGGTGCCGATGGTGCGGCCGAACTGCTCGCGGACCTTCGCGTACTCCACGGCCATGTCCAATGTGGCCCAACTGATTCCGACGGCCTCCGCGGAGGCCAGGATGCGGAACACGGTGCGGGCGCGTCGCCCGGCGCCGCGCAGCACGCGCTCCTCGGCGACGGCGACATTGCGCAATGCCACCGACCCGATGCTGCGTGTGGTGTCCAGCGACGACAGCGCGGTCACCGTCACGCCGTCGGCATCCGCGTCGACCAGCACGACGTCGTCTCCGGCTATGACGGCCAGCACAGCCGCATCCGGAGCACCGAGCACGGCCGGGCTCTCACCGGCGACCGTCAGGTCCGAGCCGACGGTGACGCTGCCCGACAAGCCAAGCGCACCGACCACGGTGCCGTCAGCCAGTCCCGGAAGTAGTTGCGCCCGCACCGAATCGGGTGCACAGCGGTCGATCACCACCGCGGCCGCCACGGTCGGCAGGAAGGGGCCAGGGCACAGTTCGCGGCCCTGCGCCTCCAGCACCACCACCAACTCGGACAGTCCGACCCCCGAGCCGCCGTAATCCTCGGCGACGGCAAGGCCCTGCCAGCCGACGTCGGCGGCGGCCGACCACAGGTCAGCGGGATGGTTGGACCCGGCGTCGAGCGTCGCCCTGGCCGCGGCGCGGCTGTTCAGCCGGTTGAGCTGGCCGTTCGCCGCCTCGGCGAGGTCGCGGTGGTCGTCGGTGATCGCTAGCGCAGAGTTGCCCACAGCTCGACTTAACCATTGCGAAGGTCAGCCGAGACCTGTGATACAGCTCACAATCACCGGGCGAACATTTTGCTGGTAGACAACTCCGCGAGGTTGTCGTTTAGCGCCGAGGGGCGGGGGTACAGTCGCGAAATGGCGGCTAGACCGGACACCCGGTACCCCGGACCAACTTGGACCACGCGTGCGCGCTGGCTGATGAAGGCGGGCCCCGCTGACTACATGCTGGCGATGAGCGTCGCGTCCACCTCGCTGCCCGTGATCGGCAGGCACCTCGAGCCGCTCGGCGGCGCTACGGCGATGAGCATCTGGGGTGTCCGGCACATGCCGGACTTCCTCACGGCCGTGATGAAGTCGTGGTTCACGCCGGGCATCGGCGAGGTGCGCAAACAGGAGCGCGACGCCACCAGCGCCGTGACCGAGGCCGCGTTGAGGAGCGTCGTACCGGCAAGGGATCTCGACATCACCTGGCCCGCGCCCGAGCGCACCCCACCTGTGTGGAAGGCGTTCGAACACCGCAAGAACGTGTACCGGTCCTCGGTGCGCTACGGCGACAGCCCGGCACAACTGCTCGACGTGTGGCGGCGCGAGGAATTGCCGGCCCAACCCGCACCGGTGTTGCTGTTCGTTCCCGGCGGTGCGTGGGTGCACGGCAGCCGGCTGCTGCAGGGCTACGCATTGATGTCGCACCTCGCGGAGATGGGCTGGGTATGCCTGTCCATCGACTACCGGGTGGCGCCGAATCACCGCTGGCCCCAACACATCACCGACGTGAAGACCGCCATCGCGTGGGCGCGCGCCAATGTGGACAAGTTCGGCGGCGACCGTGACTTCGTCGCGCTGGCCGGTACTTCGGCCGGAGGCCATCTGGCCGCCCTGGCCGGCCTGACCAATAACGATCCCGAACTCCAGGGCGACCTTCCCGAGGGGTCAGACACGTCCGTCGACGCCGTCGTCGGCATCTACGGCCGCTATGACTGGGAGGACCGCTCCACCGTAGAGCGGGCCCGCTTCGTCGACTTCCTCGAGCGCGTGGTGGTGAAGCGCACCGTCGCCGAGCACCCGGAGATCTTCCGCAAGGCCTCGCCGATCGCCCGCACGCACGCCGACGCGCCGCCGTTCCTGGTCATCCACGGCAGCGGCGATACCGTCATCCCGGTGCAGCAGGCGCGCGACTTCGTCGAGAAACTGCGGTCGGCGTCGCGAGCCCTTGTCGGTTACGTCGAGTTGCCGGGTGCCGGACACGGCTTCGACATGACCGACGGTGCCCGCACCGGCTCGATGGCCACGGCAATCGGCTTGTTCCTCAACGAAGTTCACCGAAACCGGACGATCGTCCGCGAGAAGCAGGTTATATAGCCTCCTGGTAGGAGGTTCGCGTGAAGAGGCTTCGCGGGTGGGACGCTGTGCTGCTGTACAGCGAAACGCCGTCCGTGCACATGCACACCCTGAAGCTGGCGGTGATCGCACTCGACGACCTCAACGGCCGGTCGTTTGGCATCGACGAGTTCCGCCAGGTGATCCACGGCAGGCTTTACAAGCTCGACCCCTTCCGCTACGAACTCGTCGACATCCCGTTCAAGTTCCATCATCCGATGTGGCGGGAGAACTGCGAGGTCGACCTCCAGTACCACGTGCGGCCGTACCGGGTGGACAGTCCCGGGGGCAGGCGCCAACTCGACGAGGCGGTCGGCAGGATCGCCAGCACGGCACTGGACCGCAGTAGACCGCTGTGGGAGATGTACTTCATCGAGGGCCTGGCCAACGGGAAGATCGCCGTGCTGGGCAAGATCCACCACGCCCTGGCCGACGGCGTCGCCTCGGCCAACCTGATGGCGCGCGGAATGGACCTGTCGACTGGCTCGCAGGCCGACCGGGATTCGTACGCAACCGATCCCGCGCCCTCCCGGCCGGAACTGGTGCGCACTGCGTTCGGCGACCATCTGCGTCAGCTGGGGCGATTGCCTGGCGTGATGCGCTACACCGCGCAGGGCGTCCGCCGGGTGCGGAAGAGCTCACGGAAGTTGTCGCCCAAGTTGACCCGGCCTTTCACGCCGCCGCCGACGTTCATGAACCACATGGTCGATGGGACGCGGAAGTTCGCCACGGCCACGCTGGCGCTCGCCGACGTCAAGCACACCGGCAACCAACTAGGCGTCAGCATCAACGACATGGTGCTCGCGACGTCGGCAGGCGCATTGCGCAAGCTCCTGCTGCGGTACGACGGCAACGCCGATCATCCGTTGTTGGCTTCCGTGCCAGTGAGTTTCGACTTCTCGCCGGACCGCATCTCCGGCAATTACTTCACCGGCGTGCTGGTCTCACTGCCCGTGGATGTCGAGGACCCGTTGCAGCGCGTCCAAGCGGCCCACGATGCCGCGGCGTCGGCGAAGGAGAGCAACTACCTGATCGGGCCCGAACTGGTGAGCCGGTGGTCGGCGTACTTCCCGCCCGCGCCCGCCGAGGCGCTGTTCCGCTGGCTGGCCAACAAGGACGGTCAGAACAAGGTACTCAACCTGCCCATCTCCAACGTGCCGGGGCCCCGCGAACACGGGCGGGTTGGCGGCGCATTGGTCACCGAGATCTACTCGGTGGGCCCGCTCACGACCGGAAGTGGCCTGAACATCACCGTGTGGAGCTATGTCGACCAGCTGAACATCTCGGTGCTGTCCGACGGCGCCACCCTCGACGACCCGCACGAACTGACCGACGCCATGATCGAGGCGTTCGTCGAAATCCGTCGCGCCGCTGGGCTTTCCGAAGAGCTCACGGTCGTCGAGGGCGCGATGGCCCCGTAGCCGGGGTAGGCGTCACCGAGTCAACGGTCGAGTCAAGGCTTGGCGAAGCCCGCCTGCGACAGCACCTTCTGGCCCGCCTCGCCCGTCACCAGTGCGATGAACTTCTTGGCCGCGTCCGCATCGGTTGTGCTCTTGAGCACGGCGATCGGATAGGTGTTGACCGCTACGGATGACTCCGCGAAGTCGACCTCGGCGACCTTGTCCCCCGCCCCGATGGCGTCGGTGACGTAGACGACTCCCGCGTCGGCCTGCCCGCTGGTCACCTTCGTCAGCACGTCGGTGACCGAGGATTCCTCGCTCACCGGGTCGAGCGTCACCGTGGTGGCCTCCTCGACCTTCTTGGTCGCCGATCCGCACGGCACCTGCGGTGCGCACACGACGACGCTCAGGCCCGGCTTGGTCAGATCGGCGAACGAACTCACCTTCTTCGGGTTGTCCGGTGCGGTGACGATGACGAGGGTGTTGGACGCGAAGTTGACGGGATCACCGGAGAGCAGCCCGGCCTGGGTCGCCTTGTCCATGTTCTTGGCGTCTGCGGAGGCGAACACGTCGGCCCTGGCGCCCTGGGTCAACTGGGTCACCAGGTCCGACGAACCGGCGAAGGTGAAGTCGACGGACCAGCCGGGGTTGTCGGTCTTGAACTGCTCGCCGATGTCGGTGAACGTGTTCTTCAGCGACGCTGCCGCGAACACGACGAGCTGCCCACCTGCCGCCGTGCTCGCGGAGCGACCGGATGAGGTGGCCGGCGAGGACGAGTTGGTCGACGAGCCGCAGCCGCTCACCATGGCCATGGATACGACGCCGGCCATCACTAGTCCAAGAGCGCGTTTCATGAATCTCCTCGAGGTGTCTCGACGATGACGGTGGTGGCCTTGACGACGGCGACGGCGACGCTGCCTGGCTCGAGCTTCAGCTCGCGCACGGCATCGGCGCTCATCAGCGATACGACGACGAACGGTCCGCATTGCATCTCGACGTGAGCCATCACCTTGTCGGTGACGACCTTGGTCACCAGGCCCACGAACCGGTTGCGTGCCGAGCTGGCGACTCCGAGCGGATCCTGCGGCACCGGGGCCGCGTTGGCGCGGGCGAACTCCGCGAGAACGTCACCTGCGATCACCTTGCGCCCAGAGTCGTCCTGAGTCGCGGACAGACTGCCGTGGTCTATCCACCGCCGACATCAGTTCACGTCTTGAGACTGTCGGCCGGGTGGCCGATGAAATCGACGCCGGCATTGATCGCGGGGCGATGTCGGAGGATGCGGTAATGCGCCAGGCGCCCGAGCCCACGGGTGGTCACCAAGCGTGCGTCAGGCCACATGCCGACAACCTTCTCGCTCGTCGCATAGGGGCTGTCGGGGTCATCGGGGTCGTGGATGACCAGAAGCGGCGTCGGACTGTTGATTGCGGCCGCCACGTGGGAGATGTCGGTGTCGAACAGCGGCATGCCAATTCGTCGGTCGAGACGGCGATGCAGCCCGGCGCGGATGCGGGGTCCGAAGCCATGGCGTTCGGCGAAGAGGTTCAGATAGAGCGAGAAGTCACCCATCGGCGCCAAGAACACCAGACGTTCGACCGGTGTGCCCCACTCCGCCGCCAGCGCGGCAGCCTTCGCACCGAGGGAGTGAGCCACGATCGCGTGCGCGGGCCCATGTGCTTGCACGACGGCGCGTACCGCGTGGGCGCACTCGACGATCGTGGTGCGTCCCGGCGCGAGTGCGCCCGGATCGGACTCGTTGTGGCTCGGCAGGTCGAACGCGATGACCCGGTGGCCGGCCGCGACGAGCGGTTTGACGAAGATCGCCAGGTGCGCGCGGCAGCCGCCCCAGCCGTGCACCAGGTACACCGGCGGCCCAGTGCCCCATGACTCCCCGGCGATCCGGTGTCCGGACCACGCTGCCTCGACCGCCTCGCCCGGTAAAACACCGGGCGGCATGCGCAAACTCGACTCCATGACCGGCGGTGTGCACCACAGCTCGACGGCCCACCTCGCTCCGACCGCGGGCGCAAACCGCTCCAGGAACCCGAAGGCCCGACGCACCCTCGGCGACACCGGCGGCTCGATGCCGGAGCCCGCCTCGTGCCGGGGAAGTTCGGTATCGCCAGCCATCAGAGGCCCTTCTACTTCAGCAGAGTGCGTGCCGTCACGACGCGGTGAATCTGGTTCGTGCCCTCGGAGATCTGGGTGATCCTGGACCGCCTGCGGCCCGACGGTCAACCTCTGGTGGCCCTCACCCAGTCCAGGAAGTGTGCCACCGCCGTGGCGGTGTAGTGCCCGTGCGGCGAGCCGAAGAAGTCGAAGGCGTGTTGGGAGTGCGGAATCTCCGCATACGCCACCGGGTGGTCCGACGCCTCCTTCAGCGCCGCGGCGAACGCGCGCCCCTCCCGGACGGGGATGATCGAGTCGTCCTCGCCGTGCAGCACGAAGAACGGTGGAGCGTCGGACCGCACATTGGTGATGGGCGACGCGTCCAGGTACACCTGGCTGTTCTCGGCGAAGCGCTTCTTGACCACGAACTTCTGCAGAAACGCGATGAACTCGGGGCGGCCGGACCCCTTGGAGCTGAACCAGTCGTAGCGTCCGTAGACCGGCACCGCCGCCACCACCGACGTGTCGGCGTCCTCGAAGCCGGGCTGCCACTGCGGATCGCTCGGCGTCAGCGCCGCCAAGGCGGTCAGGTGACCGCCTGCCGAGCCTCCCGTGATCGCCACGAAGTCGGGGTCTCCGCCGTACTCGGCGATGTGCTCCTTGACCCACGCCAATGCCCGCTTCACGTCGACGATGTGCGCAGGCCAGGTGTTGCGCGGGCTCACCCGGTACGCCATCGACACGCACACCCAGCCGCGCTCGGCCAGGTGGCTCATCAGCGGGTAGGCCTGCGGGCGGCGCATCCCGATCGCCCATGCGCCGCCGGGCACCTGCAGCAGCACGGGTGCACGCTCGTCGCGGGGGAGGTCGGCGCGCCGCCACACGTCGGCGACGTTGACCCGGTGGGGTCCGTAGCGCACGGTGCTCGTCTTCTGCACGTACTGCCGCCTGCTCCACGAGGTGCGAAGCACCCCGCCCGGTCTGCGGCGTCGCTCCTGGGCGGCGACCGCCTCGTAGTTCTCGCCGAGCGTCTCGCGGAGCGGATCCTCGAAGTAGTGCTGCGACTGCGCGGCACGGCGGTAGACGAAACCCAGCACGCCCCAGCTGAGCACCGTCAGTGCCAGGGCGATTCGGCCGCGGGGGCCCGTGAAGTCGCCGCGCAGGCCGCGTCGGGCGGCGTCCAGCATCGACGCACCGGCCACCACCGGGGCGGCCTCGCCGGTCGGCCAGCCGAACGCGAACACCGGCAGGGTGACGTATCCCTTGCGGCCCAGCGGGTGCGCCGCGTTGCTGGCGTTGCCCAGTTCCGCGGCTGCGCGCAGCAACGGATACCGCCTACGTTTCATCGCCGGCCGTGTGGAGAAGTGCCTGAAGCTCACGACGGAGGATCTTGCCAGTGCTGCCGCGGGGCAATTCGTCGAGCACAGCGATCTGGCGCGGCACCTTGTAGTTCGCCAGGTTCTCCCGGACGTGCGCCTTGAGCGTCTCCGGCGTCGCCGCTGCCCCGGCGTCGAGCACGACGAACGCCGCGAGTCGCTGGCCGTACTGCTCGTCGTCCACACCCATCACCGCGGCCTCGGCGACCTCGGGATGAGCGGCCAGCGTCTTCTCCACTTCGATCGGGTAGACGTTCTCGCCGCCGGACACGATCATCTCGTCGTCGCGTCCCACCACGAACAGTCGGCCCGCGTCGTCGAGGTAACCGACGTCGCCCGACGACATGTAGTCCTCGAGGAAGTCCTTGGTGGCGCCGGAGGTGTATCCGTCGAACTGGGTTGAGTTGCGAACGTAGATGGTGCCCACCTCGCCCGCCGGTTGTTCGCGGAAGTCGGCGTCGAGGATGCGGATGTCGGTGCCCTCGGCGGGCATGCCCGCGGTGTCGGGGGCGGCGCGCAGGTCGGCGGGGGTCGCGGTGGCGATCATGCCGGCCTCGGTGGCGTTGTAGTTGTTGTAGACGACGTCGCCGAACTGGTCCATGAACTTGGTCACGACGTCGGGGCGCATCCGGGATCCCGAGGCGGCGGCGAACCGCAGTGACCGGCCGCTGTAGCGCGCGCGGACGTCGTCGGGCAGGTCCATGATCCGGTCGAACATCACAGGGACGACGCACAATCCGGTGGCCTGATGCCGGTCGACGAGGTCGAGGGTGGCCTCGGGGTCGAACTTGCGCCGGGTGACGATGGTGCACGCCATCGACGCGGCGAAGGCCAGTTGTGAGAAGCCCCAGGCGTGGAACATCGGCGCGACGACGACCGTCACCTCGCCCGCCCGCCATGGGGTCCGGTCGAGGATCGCCTTGAGCGTGTCGGGTCCGCCGCCGGAGTGGCTGGCGCCCTTGGGTGATCCGGTGGTGCCCGACGTCAACAGGATCACCCGGCTCTTGGCCTTGGTGCGCTTGGGATGGCTTCCTGCCCACGCGTCGATCAACTTCTCGACGGTGAGGTCGGCGTCGGTGGTGTCGGTCCACGCCACGATGCGGACCGCCTCGGGCTTTTCGGCCAACGCGCGCTCGACGGTGGGGGTGAACTCCTCGTCGTAGATGACGGCCGAGACGTCCTCGCGCACCACCACCTCCGCCAGGGCGGGGCCGGCGAACGACGTGTTCAGCAGGAGCACGTCGGCACCGATTCGGTTGGCGGCGATGAGCGCCTCGACGAACCCACGGTGATTGCGGGCCATGATCCCGACGACCATCGGAGCCGCCCCGGCGGCGACTGGGGGCACCTCCCGCTTGCGGGGGACAGACCTGTGCTTGTCCGTCAACAAATTCTGAAGCGCCGCGGCCAACGCGTCACTGCGCTGGTCGAGCTCCCGCCAGGTCAGCTTGCCGAGCTCGTCGATCAGCCCGGGCCGGTCGGGGCAGCGTTGTGCCGCGCTGGCGAAACCCGAAGTGATGCCCATGTTCTCGCGCGCCATCGCAGCGGCGATCCGAAGGTACTTGTCGGGCCGCAGCGGTGCGATGACACCGGCCCGCACCATCGTGGTCACCAGGCCGAGCGCACCGGCGAGTCGGTACCGGGGCGAGCGAAGCGACGGGGGAATGTCGGTGAGCGCCACGTATCTCTTCCTCCTCGCGTGCCGGGCAGTTCAGCCGAGCACGGGAATGCGGCGTTCCCTGGCCAATTCGTCGAGTGCCCGTTGCATGACGTGCCGGACGTGGGCGTCGACCTCGTCGACGTCGGGATCCTCGCCGAACGTCCCGACGATGTCGATGGGAGCCAATACCTGGGTGACGATCTTGGTCGGCAACGGCACGTTGACCGGAAGCACGGCCGACAAGCCGAACGGAAAGCCGAACGAGATCGGCAGGATCTTGACCCGCATGAGCTTGTCCAGTCGCACCGCCTTGGCCAGCCACTCACCGCGCGACAGGAACAACTGGACCTCTTGGCCGCCGATCGACACCGCAGGCACGATCGGCACACCGGCGTTCAGCGCCGCCCGGACGTAGCCGGTGCGACCGTCGAAGTCGATCTTGTTCTCGGACGTCGTCGGCCGGTAGACGTCGTAGTCGCCGCCAGGGAAGACGACGACGACCCCGCCCGAGCGCAGCGCCTCGTCGGCGTTCTCGTGGTTGGCGGGGATGAAGCCGGTCTTCCTGAAGAAGTCAGCCGTCGGCCCGGTGAAGATGATGTCGTGGCTGAGCGTGAAGACCGGCCGGTCGTAGCCGTACTTCTCGTAGAAGCCGGTCGCGAACACCGGGATGTCCATGGGGAACAGCCCGCCGGAGTGGTTGGCCACCACCAGCGCGCCGCCGGGTGGGAAGTCGTCCAGCCCGCGCACCTCGGCGCGGTGGTAACCCTTGATCAGCGGCCGGATCCACCCCATCACCCGTTCGGTGAGGCCGGGATCCCACTTCGCGACTTCCGACGGTTCGATATCGGTCGCGTCCACGGGACCCCCTGAAGAATTGGAACGTGTTCTAGTTTTGATCGTACCGGGTCGGGTCAACTCCCGGATCTCGTCGGCCGGGTTGCTTCGCGCGCGGTCCCGGCGTACCTCGCCGACCAGCCCATGGTCGGCCAACTGCGCGACGGCGTCGAGCACCTGGCGC
>JAVRPF010000448.1:0-3771 GCA_032162385.1 Mycobacterium sp. | reverse complement strand
CGCCGTTCGTCGAACCGGTAGAGAGTGGAACGCAGGGTTCCGCTCACTACCCGGAGGTATTTCAATGCACTACTTCGCGCTGCTGCTCACCCCTGAGGTCGATCGCCCCGCCGACCCGGCCGAGATGACGGCCGAGATGGCCGCCTACGAGGCCTTCCACGCCAGCTCCTCTTCCGCGATCCGTGGTGGCGACGCGCTGCTGCCGTCGGCAACCGGCGTGCAGATCACCGGCGGCCCGGACAACCCGAGCGTCACCGACGGCCCGTTCGCCGAGAGCGCCGAGGTGGCCGGCGGCTACTACGTGTTCGAGGCCGAGAACCTCGACGACGCCCTCGCCTTGGCGCGCGACATCCCCGCCGCCAAGCGCGGTGCGATCGAGGTCTGGCCGACGGTCATGTGGAACCAGCCGGAGAAGCCGCTGGACGGAAGCCACTGGTTGGCGCTGCTACTCGAGCCGGCCGACAACGCCGTGGCACCCGGCACGCCGGAATGGGAAGCAGGCATTGCGGCGCACCGCGAGTTCAACACCGCCGCAGCCGATCACATCAAGGGTGGTGCGGCGCTGCATCCACCGGCCACGGCGACGACGGTACGGGTGCGCGACGGTAAGGCGACGTTCACCGATGGCCCGTACGTCGAGGGGGCCGAGGTCGCCAACGGCTTCTACCTGCTCAGTGCCGCCGATCAGGACGAAGCCGTCAAGATCGCGTCAACGATCCCCGCCTCGGCCGTGCACGTGCGGCAACTCGCCGGGGTGTCGGCTGTAACCGTCGCTGGATGACCAACCTGGACGGCGTCTTTCGGCGCGAGTGGGGTCCCGCGGTGGCGGCGCTTGCCCGCTGGTCGGGTGACCTCACCGTCGCCGAGGACGCCGTCCAGGAGGCGTTCGCCGAAGCGTTGCGTTCCTGGCCACGCGACGGCGTGCCCGACAACGCGGGCGGATGGGTCCTGACCGTGGCACGGAACCGGGCGCTGGACCGGCTGCGCCGTGAATCCGTCCGGCCGGGAAGGGAACTGGCCGCGGTGGCCGAGAACAGATGGGCCCACATCGAAGGGGTCGCGGTGCATCCGGTGCGCGATGACGAGTTGCGGATGATGTTCACCTGCGCGCATCCGGCCTTGGACAGCTCGTCGCAGTTGGCGCTCACCCTACGGCTGATCTCCGGGCTCACCGTCGCCGAGATCGCGAGGGCGCTGCTGCAGTCCGAGGCCGCCGTCGGACAGCGAATCACGCGGGCCAAGAACAAGATCCGCGGCGCGAACATCCCGCTGCGGGTGCCGCCCGCCGACCTGCTGTCGGAGCGGACACCGCACGTGCTGGCGTGCATCTACTCGGTGTTCACCGAGGGCTACTGGTCGACGGCGGGGCCGTCGGCGATCCGCGACGAATTGTGCGACGAGGGTGTCCGGCTCGCCGGTGAGCTGTGTTCGTTGATGCCCGATTCGCTGGACGGGCATGCATTGACGGCGCTGGTGCTGCTGCACGACTCGCGCCGGGCCACGCGGGTGGACGCCGGCGGCGCCCTGGTACCGCTCGACGAGCAGGACCGCACCCGGTGGGATCGCGGTCGGGTCACCCGTGGCCTCGACCGGTTGCGGTTGGCGGCGGGCGCGGACGGTCCGTACCTCCCGCAGGCCGTGATCGCGGCGCTGCATGCGACGGCACCGAGTTGGGAGCAGACCGACTGGGTCACCATCTGCACCGCCTACGACCGGCTGATCGCGATCACCGACTCACCGGTGGCGCGGGCCAATCGCGCGCTGGCCGTCGGGTTTCGCGACGGCTTCGGGGCCGGGCTGACGGCGCTGGACGACGTCGCCGACGACCCGCGGCTGGCGCGGTCGGGCACGGTCGCGACGATCCGCGCCGATCTCCTTCGGCGCTCCGGCCGGCTGCCCGAGGCAGCGCAGTGGTACCGGATCGCGTTGAACCACAACGGCTCCGCGCCGGCGCGGGAGTTCCTGGCGCGGCGGTTGGCGGAATGTGAACAGAGTTGACCCGGGCCCTGCTCCACGCAGGCGGGCGTAATTCGGTTCCCTTCCGTGTTTCACCGCGGGGACCTTTGCCGTGACAGGTGGTCAATCGCCTCCAATAGGCGCCCGTCGCGGCTCCGCGCTGTCTCGCGGACTTGGTAGCTAGTCCCCCGCCCTTCGTTAACAGTTGCGTCAATTAAACCTCAGACAAGCTCGCCCCGCCACCGAAGTAGTGGTGGAAGCCGCTCCCGGTGGGACCGTGGTCGGATCGTGCGTGGCCTCGACCGGTTGCGACTGGCGGCGGACGCCACCGGTCCGTACCTCCGCAGGCCGTGATCGAGGCACTGCATGCGACGGCACCGAGTTGGAAGCAGATCGATTGGACGACGATCTGCGCCGCCTACGATCGGCTGATCGCAATCACCGACTCACCGGTCGCACGGGCCAATCGCGCACTCGCCGTCGGGTTCCGCGACGGCTTCGCATCGGCCCGGTAGTTCTTGGCGCGGCGGTTGGCGGAGTGTGAGCAGAGTTGACGCAAGGGATCGGCTACGTGGCCGGGTTGATCGCGTTGGCCGTCGCCGCGCTGGCATTGGGGGTGTTCGCGATCCAAGGACGCTGGGCACTGGTAGCCGCAGCGATCGCGGTGACCGCGGCATCGATCGCCGTGCAGGTGCCGCTATACGTGGGCGACCCGGTGCCAGCCGGCACGACGGTCCGGGTGATGTCGTCGAACCTTCGCTACGGGCGCGCCGACCCGGACGCCGTGGTGCAGCTGGCCCGTGAACACGCCGACATCCTTGCGGTGCAGGAACTCACGCCGGACGAGGCGGCGCGGTTGTCGGCCGCAGGTCTTGACGCGACGTTCCCCTACCGGGCCCTGCTGGCCCGCGACGGGCCCGCAGGCGTGGGTATCTGGAGTCGCTACGCCGTGGTGTCGAGCCAGCCGATCGACGGGTTCTGGTTGGGCCTTGTCATTGCGGTCATCCAGGTGCCGGGAAGGTGGCAACGCCCCCGTCCGCGAATCAATCGCTCTACTGCGACGTCCTAGGCGGTCAATCCACCAGCCGCAGATTCGGGCGTTACGCCGCCTTCGACCAAAATCACAGACCGCCGGCTGTGATGCGATCGTCATCTGGCCGTGATTTGCTGAGCGGAAGCGCACCAACGAACTGAGCGTCCCGGCATGTCCAGCAGACTCCTCACCATTGGACGATTCGAAATATGTGACGGGCGCGGGCTGTACCTACGCTGGTCAGCTTCCCTAGCAAATGTTCTTTCGTCATGACTACATCCGTGTTCGTCAGCGTTGGCGGGTAAGTATCCGGTGGACTGGATCTTCGTCACGCGTCGACCACGTAAGCCTTAGCGCTGGCGACCTCCTGTGCGGGTCGCGGCGGGCGCGCCGGGCCCCAGCACTTTTAAAGCGTGTGCCCTGCCGGAACATTCTGCGCGGCAAGGCGTTCCATGAAGACGGGAAGCCACTGCCGGCCAACCGCCAGGCGCTAGCCTGACGAAAGACGGAGGTCCGGCCGATTCCGCGTGGGTCATTTACGTGAGCGGTTGCCGCAGCCGACGTCAAGACAGCCAGCTTTCGGCCGCATGGCGTAGGAGGACCGCACAGGCCGGCTCCTGCCCTCAATACACAGTTCACCCCAGTAGCGGGCAGCTCAGTACTACACGGATACTGAGTGGGTTCCAGTATGGTCCGACGCCGTCGGGTCGGGCGCCACAGGATTCACCGTGAAACGAGGAGCTTGCTCTGCACGTACTGTTTGTTTGCACTGGAAACATCTG
>JAVRPF010000447.1:0-4397 GCA_032162385.1 Mycobacterium sp. | reverse complement strand
GCTGGTCAGCCTGCACCCGGACTACGTGATGACCCATCGGCTCACCCCGCTCGAGCCGGGCCAGACCTACGTCGAGTGCTCGTGGGCGTTCCCCAAGTCGGCCATCGCCACGCCCGGCTTCGACCCGGCGTACGCCGTGGACTTCTGGGACCTCACCAACCGGCAGGATTGGGCCGCCTGCGAATCCGTGCAGCGCGGGTTGAGCTCACCGCACGCGCGGCCAGTCCGATGGCACCCGACGAGGACGGCGTCTACCAGTTCGTCACCCGTGTTGCGCGTTCATACCAGGGCCGGAGTTCCGCTGCTGCTGATGCGTCGGCGCGACGGTGACCGTCGAGGTGTCCGTCTCAACTGACGTTGCAACGGTGGTCTCGACCGAGGTCGCAACCGTCGTCTGAATGTCAGTCTCGGTGTTGGTCACCGTGCCCGGCGCTACGGTCTCGGTCTGGACGGGCGCGGGTGCTCCACCTCCGCCGCCACCCGAGGAATGCTCACCGCGATGGCCGGTGCTCGCCGTCGTGGTCGAGGGGGTCGAGGTGGTCGTCGTGGTGGGCGAGGTGGTGCCGGTGGAACCACACGCCACCGACAGTCCACCCATCAGTACGGCGGTGGCGATCCCGGTCACGGCCGCCCATCGGCGAGAACTGTTCTTCACGAACGTCATTCATACGCAAGTCAGCTGTGAAAGTACCTGCGACGCGGGTGGGCGATAGCGTACGAGTTGCTGTCAACCCCGCGCCTGCACACTGTTCGGGCCACCAGTGGATGCCGCATACGTGCCCACCGCGAACGCCACCGCAGGGCCGGTGATTGCCAGCGCCTGCGAGTTGACGTTGGGGAGCAAGTCCCCCGTCGTGCGATAGTCGGGGTCGAACGGCGCTCCGGCCTTGCCGCCCCAGAGCCGGGCCTGCACCTCGGATTTCAGCTGTGAGGCACCCGTCGTGATGCCGCCGATCGGGATGCCCGCCGCCAGGAAGGGGCCGTAGTCGCTGGCCCGGCTCAACGGCATGTCGGCGGGCCGCACGCCGGCCAGGTTGAGGTAACCCGCGAGTGTGCGTTCTGCGCCGGCCGATCCCTGGGGCACAGTGGCGGCGGGGATTCCGGGGCTCGGCTGACCGGACTGGTCACCGTCGTAGGTGAAGTAGCCCGCGTTCTTCGACGCCAACATGTCGAAGTTCAGGTACACCGCGATGTCGGCGATCTGCTGCCGGTCCAGGCCGCCCACGTACTTCGTCGGCCCCTCCAGACCGGACTCGTCTGATCCCCAGAAGGCGAACCGGACCGCATTGGTCACGCTGGGCGAGCCGCCCAGTTGCACGGCGGCCTCCAGCACCGCGGCGACACCCGAACCGTCGTCGTTCATGCCAGGGCTGTGCGGCGCCGAGCCAAGGTGCGCACCGGCGACGACGACGTGGTGCGCGTCTCCGGTCTTCGTCTGCGCCAGGATGTTTCGCACCTTGACCAACTTGGCCTCGGCGTTGAGGTCGAGTTGAACCGGTGACGTGGTGCGCCGCAGCTGGGCGTCGACGTCCTTGCCGATGATCGCGACGGGCCACTTGAGCCCCTGGTAGTAGCCGGCCGGGAACAGGCCGGGCGCTCCGGTGTCGCTGACCACCAACAACCCGACGACGCCGTTGGCTACGGCGGCATCGTGCTTGGCGACGACCGAGCAACCAGTGTCGTCGACGATGGCGATCGCGCCACGGGCGTTCACCGTTCCGTAGTCCGCGGCGGTGCATCCGGCCGGCTTCTGTGGACGCAAGGTGATGGCCTTGATTCCGGCACCCGGAGTGGTGTGGAGCAGAGATGCCTGGACGACGGGGAACTTGCGGCCCGCCACCGTCAGCGTGGGAGCACCGGCGTCGGTTTGGACCATCCGGTCGAACTCGGGGGTCTCCACGGCGAATCCCTTGTCCCGCAGCACTTCGGCGACGTAGTCGACGCTGGCATCGTAGCCCGGCGTGCCCACTGCTCTGGAACCCTGGTTGCCCGTGGCGATGCTGGACAGTCTGTCCAGGTGTTTGTACATTCCGTCGACGGTGACCTTGCCCGCCAGCTCGCGGGCCGGGTCGGGTGAGGATTCCGGTGCGGGCTGCGACGACGAACACGCCGCCAGGGCCATTACCAGGAACAACAGGTGGGCCAGGGCGGTGGCCCGCCTCATGACTCCGTCACCACGTGGCGGGTGCGGTCGTCTCTGATGGGGATTCCGTTGCGCCCGCTCAGATCCTGGGCGTAGAGGCCGACGGCGTAGCCGACTCCCTGGCCCTGGATCTCCAGTGCGGTGCGGTCGATGTGCTCGAGGGTGTCGGACTTCTTGTGATAGTTCGGATCGAACGCCTTGTCGGCCTGGCCGCCCCAACGCTTTGCCTGTTCGACGGTCTTGTTGTCCTCGGCGCCGGCGAACAGTCCACCGGCGGGGATGCCCGCCTTGGTGAACGCGTCGTAGTCGGACCGGCCGTCGAAGTCGGTGTCCTCCGGCGGCTTGCCTGCGCCATCGAGGTAGGAGGCCAGGGTTCGCTCGATGCCCGCCGAGCCCTCCGGCACCCGCGGCACGCCGCCGTTGGCCGACGGCGGCGCGGACTGGTTTCCGTCGTAGGTGAAGTAGCCGGGGTTGGGCGAGGCGAGCATGTCGAAGTTCAAGTACAGGCCGATGTCCTTGAGCGCCTCGACGTCGAGTGTCTCCACGTATTTCGTCGAACCGACGAGGCCCAGTTCCTCGGCACCCCAGAACGCGAACCGCACCGCGTTGCGTACCGGCGGTGAGCTGCCCAGCTGTACAGCGGTTTCCAGCACGGCCGCGACGCCGGAACCGTTGTCGTTCACGCCCGGCCCTTCCGGCACGCTGTCCAGATGCGCGCCCGCCATCACTACGTCGCTGGTGGACCCGGTCTTGGTCTGCGCGACGACGTTGCGGGTGCGTTCCACCCGGACGCCTGCATTGAGCTTGATGGTGGTTTCGGCGGGGTTGGCCCGCAGCCGCGCACCATCGGCCTTGGTGACGCCGACGACCGGGATCTTCACGTCGGTCTGCTCCCCCAGGGTGCCGCCCACCTCGTCACCGTCGACGTTGTTGACGACGATCAGCGCGACCGCTCCGCGTTCGGCGGCCACCGCCTGCTTGACGGAGAACGGACAGGAGCCACGGTCCACCAGCACCACGGCTCCCGACACCGGCAGTCCGTCGTAGTCCGACGGCGTGCAACCCGGCGTGTCCTCGGTGCGGGCGGGCACCAGGGGACCGCTCATTCCTGCCGGCGGCGTGCCGATGGTGAACCCGAGCGCGTTGGTCTTCACCTCCGTACCGCCGACCGTGACGGACGGGTCGTCGGCGAACGGCAGCCGCACCTCGAACTCGTCGGTCGCGACGTCGAAGCCGTTGTCCCGCAAGGTCTTGGCCACGTAGTCGGCGCTGGCGGCGTAGCCCGGCGAACCCAGCGCCCGGTTGCCGCCGTTGGCGTCGGTGATCTCCTGCAGTTTGGTCAGGTGGGTCATCATCGCGTCCGCCGTGAGCTTGCGCTGCAACTCACCGGCGAAATCGGACGCGGGCCTCGACGCGGTGCCAGGCGTACTCGACGGGTTCGCCGCAGGCGCGGCGTTGCGGCCGCACCCCGCCACCAGCATCGTCGCGACCGCCACAACCGCCAGAACCGCCAGTGCCGTTTGTGAGCTACGCCGCATTGCCCCCACGTTAGTCACGCGTCGCGACGGTTCACCACGACGGTGGCCACGACGAAGGCGGCGGCGACGATCGCGGCGAAGTAGAGCAACGAGCCGAACCGGTCCCACGGCATCGAGTACACCGGGTAGAGCCACTGCACGTCGGCGAACACGAACGCATTGCCGAACGGCAGGTACGGCCCGACTTCGGAGCCGACGTCGGGCAGGTTGCCGAGGATGGGCTCGACCACCAACGGCCAGAGCAGCAGCACCGCGACCGCGCCTGCGGCGTAGCGCAGCAGCGCCCCGACCGCGACGCCGAGTACGGCGGCGAGCGCGGCGAACAACGCCAACGCCCCGACCACCCGCCACACGCCTGCCTCCGTCAGCGACAACCGCGCAGCCACCAGCGGGTTGGAACTCATCCCGGCCACCAGCATGGCGCCGATCACCATCGCCGCGGTGTATACACCCGAGAACGCTGCGGCGACAACCGCTTTCGCAACGACGACCAGGGTGCGGTTCGGGATGGCGGCGAACGTCGTCCGGATCGTCCCGCTACGGTACTCGCCCGTCATCGTCATCGCCGAGAGCACCATCAGGACGGGTATCCCGAACACGGCCACCCCGACCGCGGCCTTCTCCGGAGGCAGACTCGCCGCACCGTACGCCGACGATCCCTGCAGCGCGGCCACCCCGAGACCCAGCACCGCCGCGGCGATGCACGACCACAGCGG
>JAVRPF010000446.1:0-11291 GCA_032162385.1 Mycobacterium sp. | reverse complement strand
GCGTGCCCGTACCCGCGGCCAGCACCACACCGACCGCGTTCGGCTCTGCGCGCATCCGCTCACGCTAGCGCGCGGGAACGAAGCGCCCTACGGATGGGCGGCGATCGCTAGCCCCTCCGCGAGCGTGCGTGTTTGCGGGCGACACGCCGCGGATTGTCAGCAGTTCGTGCACGCTCGCGACCACTGCCCAAACCTCTACGCTGACTTCCGCGCGCGCCGATACTCCCGATACCAGACCGCCGCACCAGCCCCCGGACGTCGTCGCCGCGCTGCACGAGTTGCCGCGTGACGTGGGAGCCGAGGAAGCCGCTCGCCCCGATCACCAGCTTCTTCGGACCCGACACTGAGCGAATGTAGCGGGCTTACCGTCGACCCGGTACGGTCACCGCCGTCGAGAAAGGACCGCGCGTCCGTGAACCAGCCCCAGTATCAGCCAGACCCTCCATCGCCCGGTGCGCCGCGCGCGCATCACCTGCGACGCATGACGGGCCGCGACCCGCACGAGCAGCACCGGGTGGCGACCCCGCTGGAACTCCTCTTCGATCTGACGTTCGTCATCGGCTTCGGCATCTCGGCGTCGGAGTTCTCCCACCTGCTCGTCACGGGCCACGTCGTCGCGGGGCTCACGGCGTTCCTGTTCGCGACATTCGCGATCTGCTGGGCGTGGATCAACTTCACCTGGTTTGCGTCGGCGTATGACACCGACGACTGGATCTACCGGTTGACGACCATGGTGCAGATGGTCGGCGTGCTGATCCTCGCGCTGGGCCTGCCGCAGTTCTTCGCCTCCATCGAGCACGGTGATCACGTCGACAACACCGTGCTGGTCGCCGGGTACGTGGTCATGCGAATCGCGTTGGTGGGGCAGTGGTTACGCGCTGCGCGTCAGGACCCCGAGCATCGTTCTGCCTGCCTGACGTACGCCGCCGTCGTGACCATCGTCCAGGTCGGCTGGATCGGCACCATCTTCCTGCACGCGTCGGTTCCGTTTTCGCTGACGATCTGGGCGCTGCTGGCGTTCTCGGAGATGTTCGGCCCGTGGCTGGCCGAGACCCGCAAGGGCGGCACACCGTGGCACGCCCACCACATCGCCGAGCGGTACAGCCTGCTGGCGATCATCGCGCTCGGCGAGGGCGTCGTTGGCACTGTCGCGTCGTTCACCGCCGTGGTGGACGAACACGGCTGGACCACAGACGCCATCCTCCTCGTGGTGGCAGGCACCGGCCTCACCTTCGGCATGTGGTGGGTGTACTTCGTGGTGCCCGCTGCGGACCTCCTGCACGTCCGCCGCGAGCTGTCCTTCTCGTTCGGCTACCTGCACCTGGCCGTGTTCGCTGCGATCGTCGCAACCGGCGCGGGACTGCACACCGCCGCCTACTACGTCGAGGGGCACTCCGAGCTCGGCGTAATGGGCACCGTGTTCGCGGTGGCGATCCCCGTCGGGGTGTTCATCGGCCTGGTCTACGTGGTCTACGGGTTGCTGGTGCGTAGCTGGGAGGTGTTCCACCTATTGCTGTTGACGCTGACCGCGGCCGTACTGGTGACCGCTGTGCTGCTCGCCGGGGCGGGCGTGTCCATGGCGGTGTGCCTATTGGTGGTCACGCTGGCGCCGGTGGTCACCGTGGTGGGCTTCGAAGTGCGTGGGCATCAGCACGCCGCAGAGGCGCTCGCCGATCGTCTCGCCGACACCTCGTAGCGGCTCAGCCGGCCTCGAAGGTCTCCAGCAGCGAGCGCTCCTGCTCGGCCTTCATCAGCTTGCGTGTCTTCTTGCGGGTGATCAGGATCCCGACGACGGCCAGGATCCAGATGGCGTACTGCACGGTCCAGGCCACCCGGAACGACTCGAACGAATACCCGCCCATTGCGCCGAGGATCACGCCCATGGCCTGCATCACCAACAACGAGGCAATGAACCCGCCCATGTTGACCATGCCCTGCGCCGTGCCAAGGGTGGCGCTCGGATTGAACGTCCTGGCGAAGTCGAAGCCGACCATCGACCCAGGGCCCCCAACGGAGATCACCACGATGAGGACGACCAGCAACCACAGCGGCGCGCGGTGGGGAAGCGCGAGCACCACGGCCCACACCAGGGCGTTGCTCGCGATGATCGCCAGCACGACGCGGGAACGCCGGTGCGGATACCGGCCGGTGAAGATGCCGATGGCGATGCCAGATGAGATGGCGGCGACGACGGAGACGGTCAGCAGTGCACCGGCGACGCCGGCGGACTGACCCTGGGCCACCGTCAAGTAGGGGACACCCCACATCAGGGCGAAGACCGTGACGGAGAACTGGGTGCCCATGTGCGTGAAGAAGCCCAGCCGGGTGCCGGGACGCAGCCACACGGTCTTTACGCTGGCCAGGGTGGCGCGTACCGACGTGGTGTCGGTCGCGAAGACGCGGCCGTGCGGAGCGTCCTTTACGACCACCAACACCAGCACCAGCGCCAGCACGCCGAACGCCGCCACCGAGACGTACGCGGTCGCCCAGGTGGTCCCTGCGAGCAGGGCCAGGAACGGCAGGGCGGAGAGCACCTGACCCAGCTGGCCGCAGATGCCGGTGAGCTGAGTCAGCAGCGGAACCCGCCGGGGCGGAAACCAGTGCGGCACCAGCCGCAGCACGGAGATGAAGGTGACGGCGTCGCCGAGTCCGACGACGGCGCGCGCCCCGATCGCCAGGGGCAGCGACGAGGTCAGCGCGAGGATGAGCTGGCCGGTGGCCATCAGCGCGGCACCGGCGACGATCAGCGCCCGTGACCCGAAGCGGTCGAGCAACAGCCCGGCTGGAACCTGAGCAGCGGCGTACACGACGACCTGCAGCACCACGAACGTCGACAGCACGCCCGGGGTGGCGGCGAACCGCTCGGCGGCGTTCAGCCCGGAGACGCCGAGGGTGGTGCGGTCCAGCACGGCGACGATGTAGGCCAGCAGCCCCGTCGCCCAGATGATCCACGCACGCACTCGATCAATCGTCGCGCACGGCCACCTCAGAAGGCCAATCGATATCGAGAAGTTGCGCGAACAGCGAGCTCTCGCAAAACTTCAAGTGAGGTCTACAGTATGCCTATGCGGTGTTGCGGAGCGCAGGTTTCCATGGCTCTGAGCGGCACATTGAGAAAGTGCTGAATTGGCTGAGTACCGGCTGGACGCGCTGGCCCAGCTGTCGGGAGTCAGCGTCCGCAACATTCGTGCGTACCGCGAGCGCGGTCTGCTCGATCCCCCGCGCCGCGAAGGACGGTCGGCCTACTACGACGACCACCATCTCCGTCAGTTGAAGATCATCAACGATCTGTTGCGGAGGGGCTTCAACTCCGCGCACATCGCCGAGTTCTTCACCAGCATGCGCGACGGCCACGACCTGGCGGACTTCCTCGGTCTGCGGGAGGCGATCTTCGGCCGCCGTCGCCAGACGACGGCGGTGGCGGTACAGCTCGATCCGACCGGCGCCGAGGCGCGTCGGCTGTGCGAGACCGGGCTGGCCCAAGTCGTCGACGGCCAGTTGACGTTCACCAACCCCGCGGTGGCCGAGATCGTGGGGCGGGGCGCCGAACCGCTGGACTACCTTCGGGCGATCCTGCGGGTTCACGACGGCGCGAGTGATGCGATCGAGAAACTGGCCACGGCGAAGGCCGGGGCATTGCAGAGGTCGACAGAAGCCCGGTTCGGGGCGAGCTACGTCCCGCGGTCCGAGGACATGGCCGAGTTGCGTCGTGTCGTCACCGATTACCGCGACCTCGGCAACCACGTGGTCTCCGACCTCCTCGACGCCGCCGTAGAGCGTCGGCTGGTCACCGCCGTGTCGGATTACACCGCGAGAGTCCTGGTTCGGGAGGACTGGGATCCGAAGGCACCCTGAGGGTCACACCCTGGTGGTGGCCGGATCGCCGCCGAAGCGCTGCGCGAGCCAGACCGGAATGATCGCCAGCACCGTCAGCGCGGCGGCGACCACGTTGATGACCGGAGCCTGGTTGGGCCGGAACAGGTTTCCGAAGATCCAGATCGGCAGGGTCTGCACGGACGGTCCCGCGGTGAACGTGGTCACCACGATCTCGTCGAAGCTGAGCGCGAAGGCCAGGATCGCGCCGGCGACCAGGGCGCCGCGCATCATCGGAAACGTTATGTAGCGGAACGTCTGCCACGCCGAGGCGCCCAGGTCGGCGGAGGCGTCCTCGAGGGCGGTGCCCAGCCTGCGCAGTCGGGCCTGGGTGTTGTTGAAGACGATGACGATGCAGAACGTGGCGTGTCCGACGATCACGGTCGCCAGCCCGAGCGTGATGCCGAGCGCCGAGGTGAACGTCGCGTTGAGCGCGATGCCGGTGACGATGCCGGGCAGCGTGATCGGCAGCACCACCAGGAAGCTGATGGTGTTGCGGCCGAAGAACTCATACCGTTGCACGGCGAACGCGGCCATGGTGCCCAGCACCAGTGCGATCGCGGTGGCGCCGAGCCCGACCACCGCTGAGTTCGCCAATGACGTCCACATCCCGCTGCTCCCCGCGGCGTCCGCCCACCAGGCCAGGGTGAAACCGGTCGGGGGAAAAGCGAACGTCCGTGACGCGTTGAAGGCGTTGATGACGACGAGAAGCATTGGCGCGTAGAGGAACACCAGCACCAGCACCGTCCAGGCCAGAGCCACGCGGCGAACGCCGGTGGACAGCATCAGACGTTCTCCAGCGCGCCCGTGCGCCGCATTGCGAGCAGGTACAGCACGATCGCCGCCAACGGGATGATCGACAGCGCGGCGGCCAACGGTTGGTTGTTCGCGGTGACGAGTTGCCCGTAGATGATGTTGCCAAGCAACTGTGTCTTGCCGCCGACGATGGTGACGGCGATGTAGTCGCCGAGCGACAGTGAGAAGGTGAAGATGGACCCGGCGGCGATTCCGGGAAACACCAACGGCGCGACCACCATTCGCAACGTCGAGACGTCGGATGCGCCGAGGTCGGAGCTCGCGTCGATGAGCGAGTCGGGGACGCGCTCGAACGCCGCGAACACCGGGATGATCATGTACGGCAACCACAGATAGGTAAGCGTGACGACGGTGGCGATAAGGCCGTAGCCCGGGCTGTACCCGGTGGCCCAGGCCAGCGGCCCCGCCGGGGAGAACAACATTCGCCACGCGTACGCCTTGACCAGGTAGCTGGCCCACAGCGGGGTCGTCACCGCAACCACGAGCGCCAGGCGCACGCGCGGCGACGCGATCTTCGCCATGTACAGGGCCAACGGCACGGCCAGTACCGCGCAGAAGACCGTGACAACCAGTGCCACGCCGATGGTGCGCAGCGTCACGGTGCGGAACACCTCGTCGGTCAACACCCTGGTGATGTTGTCGGCCGTGAAGGTGCGCACCACCGCGCCGGTGAACGAGTTGGTGGTCCAGAACGCCGAAACCAGCAGTACGACAAGCGAACCCAGGTACGCGACCGCGAGCCAGGTCAGTGGCGGCACCAGGAGGAGCGCCAGGCCGAGTCGCCGGAGCCGCCGCGGCGACGCCGAACCCCCATTGGCGGTTAGTGCGTCAGGGGCGGCAACCGTCACCCCTTGATCTGCTGCCACTTGTCGACCCACTCGTCGTAGGCCGTGCAGTTGTCCCCGCTGCCGTCCACGCACTGCTTCTGGGGCGTGGTCCAGTAGTGGATCTGGTCGGCGTACTTCTGATCGGTCGCGTGGTAGATGTCGCAGAAGTCCTTCTCGGTGGTGAACTCGCACGCCTTGGTCTGGGCCGGCGCCTCACCGAAGTACTCGGCCACCTGGGCGTTGATCTCCGGTGAGGTGATCCAGTTCATCCACTTGTACATGCAGTTGGGGTGGGCGGCCTTCGCCGCGACCATCCAGGTGTCCGACCACCCGGTGGAGCCCTCCTTCGGCAGCACGGTGTTCACCTGGACCTTGTTCTCGGTTCCGATGGTGTTGGCGATCACCTGCCACGTGGTGCCGATCACCGAGGTGCCGGACTCGAACGCCTGGACCTCCTTGGTGTAGTCCGACCAGTACTCGCTGATGTTCTCGCGCTGCGCCTTGAGCAGCTCGACCGCGGCGTCGAGTTGCTCGCTCGTCAGCGAGTACGGGTCCTTTATGCCCAACTCCGGCTTCGTCTTCGAGAGGTAGAGCGCGGCGTCGGCGATGTAGATCGGGGAGTCGTAGGCCGTCACCTTGCCCTTGTACTTGCTCGCCCCGTCGAACACCGAGCCCCACGAGTTCGGGGCGTCGTGTACGACGTCGATGTTGTACATCAGCAGGTTGGCGCCCCAGCCATGCGGAACCCCGTACATCCGGCCGTCGATCGAGTTCCACGGCTTGTCCTTGAGGAACGACGAGATCGACGCGTAGTTGGGCACCAGCGCGGTGTTGACCGGCGCGACGTCACCGGCGTAGATCAGCCGCAACGTGGCGTCGCCCGATGCCGAAACCCCGTCGTACTGACCGCTGCGCATCAACTGCACCATCTCGTCGGACGTGTTGCCGAGCTTGACGTTGACCTTGCAGCCGGATTCCTTCTCGAACGGGGTGACCCAGTTGACCGCCGGGTCGTTGGAGCCGTTCTCGGCGTAACCGGCCCACGCAATGAGGTTGAGTTCGCCCTCGCCGTTGCCCACGGCGCTGAGCGGTTCCAGCTTCGGCGGAGCCTGGCCGGTCCCGCCGGAGGTATCCGAGCTCGAGCAGGCGGCCACCAGGGCGCATGCGGCGAGAGCGAGACCGAGTCGCGCGACAGTGGGTTTCATGGTTGATGCTCCTGTCAGTTGGATCATCCGTCCAGGTCGTGGACGGCACTTTCCTTCCACGCCAATGTGATTGGCGCGCCGTGATCGACATCCGGGGGTAGCCAGGTGCTAGCGGTGAGAACCGTGGCGGTCAGGGTGACGCCGGGTGGGGCGATCGCGACGATCCGGGTCGTGGGTCCGGCGTAGATGACTTCGGCCACCGTTGCTTCGACCGTTCGTACGCCGGGCACGGGGTCGGTGCCTGGTGCGAACACGGCGATGCGCTCCGGTCGTATGGCGAACATGCCGGGCCTGCCGACGAGCGCCTCGGCAGCGGCACCGTCGAGCACGTTCGCCGTCCCGACGAAGTCCGCGACGAAGCGATTGGCCGGATTCTCGTAGACCTCCCTGGCCCGGCCCACCTGTTCGATGCGGCCATCGTTGAACACGGCGAGCCGGTCGCACAGGGTGAGCGCCTCGTCCTGGTCGTGGGTGACGATGACGAACGTGATGCCGACCTCGCGCTGGATGGCCTTCAGCTCCACCTGCATCTGCTCGCGCAGCTTGAGGTCCAGCGCGCCGAGGGGCTCGTCGAGCAGCAGCACGCGCGGCCGCCCGACCAGGGCCCGGGCCAACGCGACACGTTGACGTTGGCCGCCCGACAACTGGGCCGGGCGACGCGGAGCGTGTGCGGTGAGTCGGACCATGTCGAGTGCGTCGCCGGTGCGGCGGCGTCGCTCGGCCTTCGGTACGCCGCGCACCTTCATTCCGTACTCGACGTTCTGAGCCACCGTCATGTGGGGGAACAGCGCGTACTCCTGGAACACGGTGTTGACGTCGCGCCTGCGGGCCGGCCAGGAGGTGACGTCCACCCCGCCGAGCCGGATGGTGCCCGCGGTGGGCTGTTCGAAGCCGGCGATCATGCGCAGCACGGTGGTCTTGCCGGACCCGGAGGGACCGAGGATGGCGAAGAGCTCGCCGTCCTCGACGGTGAGGTCGGCACCGTCGACCGCGACGACGCCGTCCGTGCCGCGCTCGTGGAACACCTTGCGCACGCCGATCAACTCGATCTGAGTTTCGCCTTGGGCGGTCGCAATCGCGGATGGCGCGGCGGCGGTCCCGGAGTCCGGCCCAGCAGGCATGGCCAGAATCGTATGGATCGGTAGGTCGAACTGCAGCCCAAAGCATGGATTTCGAATGGAACGGGTGTTTCGCCGACTGTTTCCGTCCGTCGGCTACCTCGGAGCGACGGTCCAGAATCTTGGTACCACTGTTACCAGTGGCGCTGATGAGAATATTGAGGTGTTTGTCATACCCTGAGGTACATGTCGATTTCCCGGCGCGACGTACTGAGGTACGCCGCCGCCGCCGCGCCGGCCGTGCTGGGCCTGGGCGGCACGTTGGCGGCGATCTCCGCGGCAGCGGGTGCGCCGTCGGCGTCCGCGGCGCCCCTCGACATCCTGCTCGACTACGCGGCAGGGGTGATCAGGGCAACCGACATCCGCGCGGCGGGAGCTGCGGGTGCCATCAGGTACGTCTCCGACCGTCGCCCAGGTGGTCAGTGGATGCTTGGCAAGCCCATCCAGCTGCCGGAGGCCCGCGACCTGTACCAGAGCGGCCTCAAGATCGTTTCGTGCTACCAGTACGGCAAGCAGGAAACGGCCGACTGGCTCGGCGGTCAGAACGCAGGCGTGCAGCACGCCAAGCGGGGCTGGCAGTTGCACGTGGCTGCGGGCGGGTCCTACGGCGCGCCGATCTACGCGTCGATCGACGACGACCCGTCATATGACCAGTACAAGCAGCAGGTCGTACCGTATCTGAAGGCCTGGGAGTCGGTCCTCGGACGCCAGCGGGTCGGGGTCTACGCCAATTCGAAGACGATCGACTGGGCCCTCCAGGACGGCATCGGCACGTACTTCTGGCAACACAACTGGGGATCGCCCAAGGGATTCACGCATCCGGCGGCGCACCTGCACCAGGTCGAGATCGACAAACAGAGCGTCGGTGGTGTCGGCGTCGACATCAATCACGTCCTCAAGCCCCAATTCGGGCAATGGGACTAGGACCTACTGATCGGTAAGTCCGGTCAGCAAACAATTAGTCGCTCGTCGGTCCGCGGAGTAGACACATCGGTCGATGTTGTCGCTTTTCTCGAGGCGGCCGCGCTACCGTCGGCTACCGAAGATCAGTACATAACGATTCGGTAACAATACCGCCTTGATCAGCGCTGTTGTTGCTACTCGGCCGTAACCACGTGCAAGCAGGACGTTTGTCCCGGAAGACTCGCGGGTCGCCGGAAGCCCGCGTTACTCAATGTGTGGTTACCCGTGCGTAGAACTCGCCAGTAACCATTTGGGGGCACAAAATGGTCCTGGCTCTCATGACACTCTTATGGGGCTGGCCCGTCCGCTGGGCTGCCCGGGAGGGCAGTCCGGCCGAGCACCTCAACGCCCGAGGAGCCGAGACCGGAGCCAGTCGAGATTCGACGCCGAATCGCACGACCCAGCACGCGAACGGGGGTCGAGCCGCCGAGACAGCAGCCTGCAGACTAGCGATACGCGCCACAGCGCACAGAGGAGATGGCAAGACGTGACGATCAACGAACAGAACAGGGTTTCCACCGGCCGCAAGGATCCAGTCGACAACTCCTCGACGCTGACCGGCGCGCACGCGCTGGTCGACCTCCTCAATGCCGGCGAACCGTATGCAGTGGCGTTCGGCGGGCAGGGCGGCAACTGGCTGGAGAACCTCGAAGAGCTGATCAGCTCGGCGGGCATCGAATCGGAGCTGAGCGAGGTCGTCGGCGAGGCCGCGCTTCTGCTGGAACCCGTCGCCCGCGAACTGGTGGTGGTGCGGCCGATCGGCGTCGAGCCGATGCAGTGGGTGCGCGCGCTGGCCGCCGACGAGCCGTTGCCGACCTCCAAGCAGCTCACCACGGCCGCGATCTCCGGCCCGGGGATCCTGCTGGCGCAGATGGCTGCCATCCGCGCAGTGAAGCGTCAGGGGCTGGATCTGCAGGGCACCCCGCCGGTGGCCATGGCCGGTCACTCGCAGGGCACCATGGCCTGCGAATCGCTCAAGGCCAACGGGACCCGCGACGCCGAGCTGCTGGCACTGTTGCAGCTGATCGGTGCGGCAGGTTCGCTGGTGTCGCGGCGTCGGGGCATGGTCGGGCGCGGGGACAAGTCGCCGATGGTGTCGGTGACCAATGCCGATCCTGACCGCATTGCCGAACTGCTCGAGGACTTCTCCACGGATGTGCGCACCGTGCTGCCGCCGGTGTTGTCGATCCGCAACGGGCGACGGTCGGTCGTCATCACCGGCACCCCCGAACAGCTGGCCCGGTTCGAGCTGTACTGCAGCAAGATCACCGAAAAGGAAGAAGCCGAGCGCAAGAACAAGCTGCGCGGTGGGGCGGTCTTCGCACCGGTCTTCCACAGCGTGCAGGTCGAGGTCGGCTTCCACACCCCGCGGCTCGCCGACGGCGTCGATCTGGTCGACCGCTGGGCGGCCAAGACCGGAATCGACACCGAGCTCGCGCACGACATGACCGAATCGATCTTCGTGCGGCCGATCGACTGGGTCGCCGAGGTTGAGCGGCTGCACGAGGCAGGCGCGCGCTGGATCGTGGATCTGGGCCCCAGCGACACCATCACCCGCGTCACCGCGCCGGTCATCCGGGGGCTCGGCGTCGGCATCGTCGCCGCGGCCACCCGCGCCGGACAGCGCAACCTGTTCACCGTCGGTGCGGCACCCGAGGTTGCTCCTGCCTGGTCGAGCTATGCGCCGTCGGTCGTCACGTTGCCCAATGGGTCGGTCAAACTCTCGACCAAGTTCACCCGCCTCACCGGACGCTCGCCGATCCTGCTTGCGGGCATGACGCCGACCACCGTCGACGCCAAGATCGTCGCCGCGGCGGCCAACGCAGGCCACTGGGCCGAGCTCGCGGGCGGCGGCCAGGTCACCGAACCGATCTTCGACAGCCGCATCGCCGAGCTGACCGAGCTGCTGGAGCCCGGCCGCGCGGTGCAGTTCAACACGCTGTTCCTCGACCCATACCTGTGGAAGTTGCAGGTCGGCGGAAAGCGCCTGGTGCAGAAGGCCCGTCAGTCCGGTGCGCCGATCGACGGAGTGATCGTCAGCGCGGGTATCCCCGAACTCGAGGAGGCCGTCGAGCTGATCGACGAACTCAACGGGATCGGAATCACCCACGTGGTGTTCAAGCCCGGCACCGTGGAACAGATCAAGTCCGTCATCAAGATCGCCGCAGAGGTCCCCGCGCGGGAAGTCATCGTGCACATCGAGGGCGGCCGGGCCGGCGGGCACCATTCCTGGGAAGATCTCGACGACCTGCTGGTGTCGACTTACGGTGAACTTCGCAAGTGCGCCAACATCACCGTGTGCGTCGGTGGCGGCATCGGCACCCCCGAACGTGCCGCGGAGTACCTGTCCGGCCGGTGGGCGGCACGCTACGGCTTCCCCGACATGCCGGTCGACGGCATCCTGGTCGGCACCGCGGCGATGGCCGCCCTGGAGTCGACCACGTCTCCCGCGGTCAAGCAGCTGCTGGTCGAGACCAACGGCACCGATC
>JAVRPF010000445.1:0-6995 GCA_032162385.1 Mycobacterium sp. | reverse complement strand
GAGACCCGGCTGCGGTAGAGCGTGGCGACGGCCTTCGCGTCGACGAGCTTCTCCCCCACCTTGAGACGGGTGAGGAAGGTCGACGGATTGCTTTGCTGCCGCGTGCGGTCGAAGAACTCCTCGATGCTCGCGGTGTGGCCGGCGGTGACGATCAGGGATGCGCCGTGGTGATCGGCCAGCAGCAGCGCCAGGTCGGCGGCGGATCCGGCGGCGGGGAACGTCATGGCACCGACGCCCAGGTCCTGGATGCGTTCCAGTCCCTTGGCGTGACCGTCGGCGTCAGCGGGCAGCACCACCTGGGCACCCGAGCGGAGCACCTCGACGCTCATCGATTCGGGGTCGCCGACGATGAGCGCGGGTCGGTAGCCGCCCCTGCGCAGCACGTCGGCTCCGGCCCCGACGCCGATCAGCACCGGCTGATACTCCTTGATGAACGGCTTGAGCGCCTTCAAGTCGTCGGCGGCGTTCGGCTCCTCGGCGACGATCACCACGTGCCTGCGGTGGAGGTCGACGTCGATGTCCGGGATGCCCATGCCGTCGATGAGCAGTGGGCTCTCGCTGCGAATGAACTCGATGGTGTTTCCGGCGAACGCCTCGAGGTGGGCGACGAGGCCGCTCTTCGCCTCGAGCATCAGTTCGTGAATCTCCTCGGCGGTGCGTTCGGTGCCGAGCGCGATCCGGCGGTCGCCCGCGTACACCCCACCGTTGTGCAGGCGGATCCGTGCACCGTCCTTGATCTTCTTGAAGATCTCGGGCCCTGCCTCGTCGATCAGCGTCACGCCGTTGGCCACCAGTACCTCGGGGCCCAGGTTCGGGTAGCGGCCCGAGATCGACGGTGATGCGTTGATCACGGCCACGACGTCGGCCTCGACGAGTGCGTCAGCGGTGATGCGGTCCAGGTCCAGCGCGTCCATGACGACGATGTCGCCCGGCCCGATGCGGCGCAGAAGCCGATCGATGTCCCGGTCGACCCGGGCGGTACCTGCGACGCCCGGACGGGAGCCGGCATTACGCGAGAGCAGCGCTGACATCTTCATTCCGCTGATTCTGTCGGCCAACCCTCAGGTAGAGGTGGAGGCGCGCCGTAACACCAGCCTCACAAGTTATCTTCTGCCACATCTGCAACACGTTCAGGTCGCAATGTCGAGCTGTGCCGCCTCGAGCAGTTCACGGGCATGCGCGCGCCCGCTGTCGGATTCGCCGAGCCCGGCCAGCATCCTCGCCAGCTCGGCTACCCGGTCGTCGTCCTCGAGTCGACGCACCTCGCTGGACTTGCCGCGGCCTGCGCCGCTGTCGACCACTAGGTGGACGTCGGCGTAGGCGGCAACCTGCGGCAGATGCGTGACGACGATGACCTGATGCGTGCGTGCCAGCCGCGCCAGCCTGCGCCCGATCTGAACCGCCGCGCGCCCGCCGACGCCGGCGTCGACCTCGTCGAAGACCATCGTGGTGCCCTCGGCGGAAGCCGCCAGCACCACCTCGAGCGCGAGCATGACGCGCGACAGCTCACCGCCGGAGGCGCTCTTGGCCAGCGGGAGCACCTCGGACCCGGAGTGCGGGGTGAAGCCGAACTCGACGGCGTCCGCACCGTCGTGTCCGGCGTGCACCGTGTCGCCGGACGGCAGGGTCAGCGGCGCCGAGTCGTCGCCCCGCGCGACCAGCGGCGTCACCGAGATGCTGAACCCGGCGCCGGCCATGGCCAGGCCTGCCAGCTCGGCGGTGACGGCCTTGGCCAGGGCCTTCGCGGCCTTGGTCCGAACCTTGGTCAGATCCGCCGCGGCCGCCACCAGCGTCGCCCGCAGCTCGTCGACACGCAGTGCCAGCGCCGCCAAGGTTTCTTCGGAGACGTCGAGCTGCGCCAGTCGGTCCCGCGCATCACGGGCCCAGCGCAGGACGCCGTCGATGTCGGCGGCGTACTTGCGGGTGAGGTTGCGCAGCTCGCCCTGCCGGGCCAGCTTGGTCTCCAACGTGCTTGCGTCGCTGGGCAATTCAGCCAGATAGCCGCCCAGCTCGGTCGAGACGTCGCCGATGACGGCCAGCGCGTCGCCGAGCCGGTCGCCGAGCGCCCGCAGCGCCGCGTCGTCGGTCGACTCCAGTGCCGTCTTCGCGTGCGCGACCCCGTCGACGGCCGACGTCGCGTCGGGCTCGGGCACCTCGTCCAACTCGCCGGACAACGAGACCCGCGCGGACTGTGCGGCCTCGCGCAACGCGTCCAGTTCTGACAGCCGCCGGATCTCGGTCACCAGCGCGTCGTCTTCACCGGGTTCCGGCGCGGCGGCGTCGATCTCGTTGAGCCCGAACTGCAACCGGTCGGCCTCCTGCGCCAGTTCCCGCGCCCGCTCCCTGCGGTCGGCCAGGTCGCGACGGGCCGCCAGCCATTCGTCGCGTGTGCTGCGGTAGCGCGCCAACCGGGTGTCCTCGTCGACGAACCGGTCCAACGCGGCGCGCTGTTCGTCGGGCCGCATCAGCCGGAGCTGATCGTTCTGGCCGTGCAACGCCAGGAGTTCGGTGGTGAAGGTGCTCAACGACTTCGCGGGCACGCTGCGGCCGCCCAGGTACGCCCGCGACGGGCCGTCCCGGCTCACCGAACGCGCCGCGATCACGCTGCCGTCGTCGTCCCGCTCGGCGCCAGAGGAATCCAGGATGTCGTCGACCCGGACGGAGACGTCCCCACCCAGGTCGGTCGTGGTGAACCGGCCCTCGACGACGGCGCGCTCGGAGCCCGACCGCACCCGGCTGGCGTCCGCACGCCCACCGCCGAGCAGGTGCAGTCCGGTGACGACCATCGTCTTGCCGGTTCCGGTCTCCCCCGTCAGCACGGTGAGCCCGCGGTCGAACTCAGCGGTGGCGGCGTTGATGGCGCCGAGCGCCTCGATCCGGATCTCGGCAAGCACTACTGGCCGCGCCAACCCGTGACGGGCAAGCGGAACTTGCGCACCAGACGGTCGGTGAACGGGGCGCTGTCCAGCCGCACCCACTTCAGCGGGGTGCCGCAGCGCGTCACCTCCAGACGCCCACCGGCAGGCACCACCATCTCGCGACGACCGTCGCAGAACACCATCGCGTCGTGCCCGTCCGCCTCGATCTCGATCGCGATGGACGCTTCGGGACTGGTCACCATCGGGCGCGCGAACAGTGCGTGAGCATTGTTGGGCACCACCAGGATCGCCTCGAGGTCGGGCCACAGGATCGGCCCGCCCGAGGAGAAGGCATACGCCGTGGAACCGGTCGGCGTGGACACCAGCACGCCGTCGCATCCGAACGAGGACACCGGACGACCGTCGACCTCGAGCACCACGCCGAGCACGCCGAGCCTCGGTCCCTTCTCGAGGCTGGCTTCGTTGAGCGCCCATCCGCGGTGCGCGATGCGCCCGTCGATGCGCACGACGATGTCGAGCGTCATGCGTTCCTCTACGCGGTAGTCGCGGTCGATGACGTGTTCGAGGACGGAGTCGATGGCGTCCGTTTCCGCCTCGGCGAGGAATCCGATCCGGCCGAGGTTGACGCCGAGAACCGGAATCTCGACGTTGCGGGCCAGCTCGGCGGCGCGCAGGAACGTGCCGTCACCGCCGAGTGCGAGTACCAACTCACAGCCCTCCGCGGCGCGTTCGTCGGCGTCGACGATCTCGATGCTGGAGCCAAGGGAGCGCAGGACTTTGGGCACCGCCTGCTGCAAACCGTGGTCGACCGCCTCCGCCGCAAGTACGCGCAGGCCGATGCCGTGGTCGCCGAGCGCCTTCTCCACCCGTCGCGCTGTCTCGGTGGCCTCTTCGCGGCCGGTGTGGACCACCAGCAGAACGGTGCGCTCGGTGGTCACTGTGGTCCCTTCGCAACGGCACGAGCGACCGCGTCGGCCAGCGCGTCACCGACGAGCGGCCGGTCCGTGCTGGCCCGCAGCCGCAGGAAGTACTCCACGTTGCCGGACGGACCCGGCAGCGGACTCGCGGTGACATCGGCGGTGTGCCAACCGAGTTCGGCGGCGCGGTGTGCGACCCCGAGCACCGAATCGGCCCGGAGTACTGGGTCGCTGACCACCCCACCGGGACCGACGCGACTCTTGCCCACCTCGAACTGTGGCTTCACCATGGGAACGATATCGGCGTCGGCGGACGCGCACGACACCAACGCGGGCAACACGGTGGCCAACGAGATGAACGAGAGGTCCGCCACCACCAGATCGACGGGTCCGCCGATGGCGTCGGCGGTGAGCTCGCGCACGTTGGTGCGTTCCATCACCCGCACCCGGGGGTCCGACCGCAGCGGCCAGGCCAGTTGGCCGTAGCCGACGTCTGCCGCGACGACTTCGCGGGCGTCCCTGTCCAGCAGCACCTCGGTGAAGCCGCCGGTCGAGGCGCCCGCATCGAGGCAGCGACGGCCCTGCACCGTCACGCCGAAGGCGTCCAGCGCGCCGATGAGCTTGTGGGCACCACGCGACACCCAGCTGCGTTCATCCGCGTTTGCCACGGTGAGGCTGGCGTCCAAGGCGACCGCCGTCGCGGGCTTGGCCGCAGGCATGCCGTCGATCCTGACTCGGCCGGCGCCGATGAGCTCCGCGGCCTGCTGGCGCGACCGCGCCAGGCCCCGCCGGACCAGCTCCACGTCAACACGGGCACGCCGAGTCACGTGCGCTCACCCGCCGATTCCGGCGGCCGGTGCATCCTCCCCGGTCGCTGCGCTCCTGCCCGCCGGGCCCTTCTCGACCGATTCCAGCGCCTGCACCAACAGGTCGTGCGCATGTTCCAGGCGCGATGCGATGTCTTCCACGTCGGCGTCGGCTGAGTCCGGATCGGGTAGCACCGCGAGCAACGAAGTGATCTCCGAACGGATCTGGTCGGGGTCGGTAGTCATATCGACACTCACGCTAGCCGATTCAAGACACGAGTCCATCGGTGGCGCGCAGCAGCTCCCAGCGTTCCAGCGCCTGGTGTGCCGTGTCGTCGCCGCCGGTGACGGCGAACGGCCGCCCGTCCAACCCGGCATTCCAAATCGCGCTCGCGGTGGCACGCACCACGGTCAGGGGATCCGGCGTGTCCTGCCCGGTCCAGTGCACGGTCACGGCACCCGGACCGATCTCGATCCGCCAGGCCGGATGCGGCGCGATCCGCAGCGTGCCGGCGCCGTCGTAGAGCGAGCGAAGATCGGCAGCGACGTAGTTGGGGCGCTCCTCTGCGACCGCGTACACCATCTCCGCGGCCGTGCTGACGCCGGTGAGCACCAGCAGGCTCGGCAACCCCGCGGCGTTGGCACCGGCGATGTCGGTGTCCAGACGGTCCCCCACGACCAAGGGGCTGCGGAACTCTCCGCGAGCCAGGGCGTCGTTGAGAAGCGTCGGTGCCGGCTTGCCCGCAACCTGCGGCTCCTGATCGGTCGCGGCGCGCAACGCGGCGACCATCGAGCCGTTTCCCGGCAGCAGGCCGCGCTCGGACGGCAACGTGCGATCAACGTTGGCCGCCACCCACAGCGCACCGGCACGGATGGCGAGCCCGGCCTCCGCCAGATCGGCCCAGCCCGTCTCGGGCGAGTGCCCCTGCACGACCGCCACCGGATCGTCGGAGAAGTGCCGGACGGGACGCAGGCCGACGTTGCGGACCTCGGTGGCCAGCGACTCCGTACCAATGACGAGAACCGTTGACCCGGCCGGCAATTGAGTAGCCAGCAGTCGCGTCGCGCTCTGGGCGCTGGTGACCACGTCCGCAGGCTTGGCGGCGAAGCCCATCGCGGTCAGGTGCTGGGCGACCTCGCCGGGTCCGCGCGAGGCGTTGTTCGTCACGAACAACGTGCGCGCCTCGATCGTTGCAAGGGTGTCGACGGAACCCGGCGTCGGCTGGTCGCCGCGGAACACGGTGCCGTCGAGGTCCAGGAGCAGGCAGTCGTGCTCCTGCGCGAGTGTCGTCACGTCAGGGAAGTTCCGCGATGCGTTCTTCGGCGTCGGTCACGCCCTCGACGTCGGCTGCGGCGGCATTGATGAACCACTGCAGCGCATCGGTCTCCCGCCCCATCGCGAGCAGGGTCTCGGCGTAGACGTAGAACAGGCGGGCCGCGGTCTGCCCCGTCCGCGTCCGATCCAGTTGCGGCGTCGACAGGATCGCCAGCGCCTTGTCGTTCTGCCCGAGGTCCGACCTGGCGCCGGCGACCACGATGCGCAGCTCGTCTGCGTCGTCGCCGGTGAGTTCTGCGGCCTCCCGACTCTTGGCCAGCTCGATCGCCCGTTCCGGACGGCCGACGCCACGTTCGCTGTCGGCGATCAACGGCAGCAGCGGAGACTTGCTGCCCATCCGGCGGGCGGCGCGCAACTCCGCGAGTGCTTGCGCCCAGTCGCCGCAGTGATAGGCCGCGATTCCCACCGCCTCGCGGACGGCGGCGATTCTGGCCGCCCGGTTGCGGGCGGCCTTGGCGTGCTCGAGGGCGGCTTCCGGGTCCTCGTCCAGGAGTTCGCCGGCCGCAACCAGGTGGCGGGCAACATAATCGGCGGTGGCGCGGTCCAAGGTGGTCAGTTCACCGCGAACCTCAGGTGCCAGTTGCCTGGCCTCGACCTTGGCCGGCAGCGGCGGGCCAGAGCTCTGCAATGCATCGCCGGCATCGTGTGCCCTGGGTTGCGCTCGCCGTGCCCGGTCGGGACTCGACGACCGTGGCGCAGCACCGCGGCGATCGCGTGGTCCGCGAGGCGATCCGCCGGCGTTGGACGCCCGCCGCGGAGGTCGCTCCTCGCTGCCGTCCTGCCTGTCGCTAGCCACGTGTGCCTTCCCTGTTCTTCCGACCGTCCCGCAAAGGATACGGCGCCATTCGACACTTCGCGAAGAGCGGCCGAATTCAATTCGTCCAATCGCGAAAGTAGAATCACCCCCCACGCAATTGTGGGGGGTGATTCTAAATGGGTGTTCGGCGGTGTCCTACTTTTCCGCCCGTGTGGGCAGTATCATTGGCGCTGGTAGGCTTAGCTTCCGGGTTCGGGATGGGTCCGGGCGTTTCCCTGCCGCTGTTGCCGCCGTAACTCT